>NZ_JAKGAY010000010.1:0-92862 GCF_021532545.1 Halomonas sp. Cn5-12 | reverse complement strand
TTGCCTCGGCTAGTTGGCGCTTCAAGCGGGCGTTTTCTTCTGCCAACGACCGCTCTCGCTCGGATGTGTCTTGCTGCAGCTGTGCTTTAGATCGCCACTGATAGAGCTGACTCGCGTGTATTCCCAGCTCACGCGCCGCTGCTGCAACGCCAATGCGATCCGCAAGCGCTAAGGCTTCTTGCCGGTAGGCATCTGAGTAACGGGTATATGATTTTTTCTTCATTGATGTTGTCGATCTTGCCATGGTTCACCTCATCGTAACGTATGACGTTCTTGAGGTGTCCACCGTTACTGGGCAGGATCAGCGGCGTGATCGAGGCGCTGGAAGACAACCTGGTCGACCTCCGCAATCCGCTACGCGTCCGCCACTCACCGGCCACTCGCGCTGAAGAAGCCGATCCTGATAAGCGATGCCACCAGTCAGTACCTCCAGACCGCTCGATCAGCACCCTCGTGAATGAGGCGGGATATACCGTTGCGAGGAGTGCATCGGTGGTTACGGAACTGATCACGCGATTAATTTTGAATAGGCACTTAAGCACGAACTAACCCGCACTTCCGAATGCTAGACTACCCATAGTTTGCACAGCGCCACCCTTGGAGGACAGCATGCCAGCTACTCATCGCCGTAAACTGCCCATCGGGATTCAGACCTTTTCCGATATTCGCGAAGGCGGCTACTACTATGTCGATAAAACACCGTTCATTGAGAAGCTGGCCAACCAAAATAAATACTACTTCCTCTCTCGCCCGCGCCGGTTTGGCAAAAGCCTATTGCTGGATACGTTAGGCTGCCTGTTTGAAGGCCGCCAAGCACTGTTTGAAGGCCTATATATTTACGATAAGTGGGACTGGCAGCAGCGTCACCCCGTGGTGCGCTTAAGCTTTGGGAGCGGGGTGATGCAAACACGTCAGGAATTGGACGTACGTATCCGCGACCAGTTGCGCACCGAACGTGAGCGGCTTGGACTAACGCTCACCTACGATACCGATATCGCCGGTGAGTTTGAGCAGCTTATTCGCCAAGCCCACTCGCACTATGGCCAACGTGTGGTAGTGCTAATCGATGAGTATGACAAACCCATTCTGGACAATATCCTAGACGGCGATAGGGCGCGTGAACTGCGCGAGGGGCTTAAAAATCTCTACAGCGTGCTGAAAGATGCCGACCCCCATTTGCACTTCGTGCTGCTCACCGGCGTCTCCAAGTTCAGCAAGGTCAGCCTGTTTTCAGGGTTAAATAACCTCAACGACATTACGCTAGACGCCCCTTACGCGGCTATTTGCGGCTATACCAATCACGATGTGGATACGGTATTTGCGCCAGAACTACCGGGGCTTGACCGTGAAGAAATCCGCCGCTGGTACAACGGCTACCGCTGGGGCGGGCAAGACGTTCCTAGTGTTTATAACCCGTTTGACGTATTGCTGCTGTTACAAAAACGCGAATTTGGGCCTTACTGGTTTGAGAGCGCCACGCCCACCTTTTTAATTGACCTGTTAAAACAACGCGGAGTGTTTACACCACAACTTAATACGCTCCAAGCAAAGGCGCAGTTGCTAGGCCGTTTTGATGTGGATGACATCGCCACCGAGGCGCTACTGTTCCAGACGGGTTATATTACGATTCAAGACGTGCAAGAGCCCATGACCGGCTACCGGCTTTACTCGCTCGGCTTTCCTAACCGAGAAGTAGAAAGTAGCCTGAACGAATTTCTACTTCCCGTGCTGGGCATCCAGAACAGTGAAGCGCAAACCTATCAATTGGCACTTTTTAACGTGCTTCTGAAACAGAATCTGACAGGCTTAGAAACTCACCTCAAAGCGCTCTATGCCGGCTTACCCCACGACTGGTACCGAAACAATCCTATCGCCCAATATGAAGGCCACTACGCAAGCGTTTTTTACAGCCACTTTGCAGCGCTGGGTGTCGATGTGACGGTGGAAGACGCCAGCCACCACGGCAAAGTGGATATGAGCGTCGATTTTAACGGCCATATCTACCTGTTTGAATTCAAAGTGGTCGAACAGCAACCGGAAGGTAAAGCGCTAGAGCAGATTAAAGCTAAAGGCTATGCCGACAAACACCGCGCCAGCGGCAAGCCGATCCACTTGGTGGGCGTTGAGTTTTCAAGCGTTCAACGGCAGATAGTCGCGTTTGACGTGGAGACGCTTTAAGTTAGGTTTAGCCAGCAATGAAAGAGTGGTACAACTTGTGTATTTAGACAGGAGTACCATGGCGCCAATCGCACCATGCAAGCCCGCTAAGCACGAACTACCCCGCACTTCCGCATGCTAGACTACCCATCGTTTGCACAGCGCCATCCTTGGAGGACAGCATGCCAGCTACTCATCGCCGTAAACTGCCCATCGGGATTCAGACCTTTTCCGATATTCGCGAAGGCGGCTACTACTATGTCGATAAAACACCGTTCATTGAGAAGCTGGCCAACCAAAATAAATACTACTTCCTCTCTCGCCCACGCCGGTTTGGCAAAAGCCTATTGCTGGATACGTTAGGCTGCCTGTTTGAAGGCCGCCAAGCACTGTTTGAAGGCCTATATATTCACGATAAGTGGGACTGGCAGCAGCGTTATCCCGTGGTGCGTTTAAGCTTTGGGAGCGGGGTGATGCAAACACGTCAGGAATTGGACGTACGTATCCGCGACCAGTTGCGCATCGAACGTGAGCGGCTTGGACTAACGCTAACCTATGATACCGATATTGCCGGTGAGTTAGCGCACCTACTTCGTCAAGCTCACACGCACGCCGGTCAACGCGTTGTCGTGCTGATTGACGAATACGACAAACCGATTTTGGATAACCTGCTTAACCCTGCATTAGCCCGCGAGCTGCGTGAAGGGCTTAAAAATCTCTATAGTGTGCTGAAGGATGCCGACCCCCATTTGCATTTCGTGCTGCTCACTGGGGTCTCCAAGTTCAGCAAAGTCAGCCTGTTTTCAGGGTTAAATAACCTCAACGACATTACGCTAGATACACCATATGCGGATATTTGCGGCTATACCGACCACGATATTGATACCATATTTGCCCCCGAGCTTTCCGGCCTTGACCGCGACGAGATCCGCCGCTGGTACAACGGCTACCGCTGGGGTGGGCAGGATGTGCCCAGCGTATACAACCCTTTTGACGTATTGCTGTTACTACAAAAACGTATTTTTAGCCCCTACTGGTTTGAGAGCGCGACTCCTACGTTTCTGGTCGATGTACTGACGCAACGCGGCGTGTTTACGCCCGCACTCAGCCAACTACAGACGGAAGCAGAGCTACTGGGGCGCTTCGATGTTGACCATATCGCCACGGAAGCGCTGCTATTCCAAACGGGTTACCTAACGGTACACGCCACCGAAGAACCCATGACAGGCTACCGCCTTTACACACTGGGTTACCCAAACCGCGAAGTAGAAACCAGCCTTAACCAAGCGCTTTTGCCACTACTAGGCCTTCAAGAACCACCCCGGGAACGACTAACGCTGTTCCGCCTGCTACAGGCTCATGATCTCGCGGGCCTAGGCATCCACCTCAAAGCACTGTATGCCGGTTTACCCCACGACTGGTACCGAAACAATCCTATTGCCCAGTACGAAGGCCACTATGCCAGCGTGTTCTACAGCCATTTCGCTGCGCTAGGTGTAAAGGTAACGGTGGAAGATGCTAGCCACCATGGCAAAGTCGATATGAGCGTCGACTTTAACGGCCATATCTACCTGTTTGAATTCAAAGTGGTTGAACAGCTACCCGAAGGTAAAGCGCTAGAGCAGATTAAAGCCAAAGGCTACGCCGACAAACACCGCGCCAGCGGCAAGCCGATCCACTTGGTGGGCGTTGAGTTTTCAAGCGTTCAACGGCAGATAGTCGCGTTTGACGTGGAGACGCTTTAAGTTAGGTTTAGCCAGCAATAAAAGAGTGGTACAACATGTGTATTTAGACAGGAGTATCCATGGCGCTAATCGCACCATGCAAGCCCGCTAAGCACGAACTACCCCGCACTTCCGCATGCTAGACTACCCATCGTTTGCACAGCGCCACCCTTGGAGGACAGCATGCCAGCTACTCATCGCCGTAAACTGCCCATCGGGATTCAGACCTTTTCCGATATTCGCGAAGGCGGCTACTACTATGTCGATAAAACACCGTTCATTGAGAAGCTGGCCAACCAAAATAAATACTACTTCCTCTCTCGCCCGCGCCGGTTTGGCAAAAGCCTATTGCTGGATACGTTAGGCTGCCTGTTTGAAGGCCGCCAAGCACTGTTTGAAGGCCTATATATTTACGATAAGTGGGACTGGCAGCAGCGTTACCCCGTGGTGCGTTTAAGCTTTGGGAGCGGGGTGATGCAAACACGTCAGGAATTGGACGTACGTATCCGCGACCAGTTGCGCACCGAACGTGAGCGGCTTGGACTAACGCTCACCTACGATACCGATATCGCCGGTGAGTTTGAGCAGCTTATTCGCCAAGCCCACTCGCACTATGGCCAACGTGTGGTAGTGCTAATCGATGAGTATGACAAACCCATTCTGGACAATATCCTAGACGGCGATAGGGCGCGTGAACTGCGCGAGGGGCTAAAAAACCTCTATAGCGTGCTGAAAGATGCCGACCCCCATTTGCACTTCGTGCTGCTCACCGGCGTCTCCAAGTTCAGCAAAGTCAGCCTGTTTTCGGGGTTGAATAACCTACGCGATATCACGCTTTCAACAGACTATGCGGCCGTTTGTGGCTATACCGACCATGATGTAGATACAGTGTTTGCCCCCGAGCTTCCCGGCCTTGACCGTAACGAGATTCGCCGCTGGTACAACGGCTACCGCTGGGGTGGGCCAGAAGTTCCCAGTGTTTATAACCCCTTTGATGTGCTGCTATTGCTCGAAGAGCGTCACTTCAGCCCTTACTGGTTTGAGAGCGCCACCCCTACGTTCCTGGTGGATATACTGACACAACGCGGTGTGTTTACGCCTGCGTTGAGCCAGCTGCAAACAGAGGCAGAATTACTGGGGCGCTTTGATGTTGACCATATCGCTACAGAAGCGCTGCTATTCCAAACGGGTTACCTAACGGTACACGCCACCGAAGAACCCATGACAGGCTACCGCCTTTACACACTGGGTTACCCGAACCGCGAAGTAGAAACCAGCCTTAACCAAGCGCTTTTGCCACTGCTAGGCCTTCAAGAACCACCGCGAGAACGGCTAACGCTGTTTCGTCTGCTACAGGCGAACGATCTCGCGGGCTTAGGCCTCCATCTCAAAGCGCTCTATGCCGGTTTACCCCACGACTGGTACCGAAACAATCCTATCGCCCAATATGAAGGCCACTACGCAAGCGTTTTTTACAGCCACTTTGCAGCGCTGGGTGTCGATGTGACGGTGGAAGACGCCAGCCACCACGGCAAAGTGGATATGAGCGTCGACTTTAACGGTCATATCTACCTGTTTGAATTCAAAGTGGTCGAGCAGCTACCCGAAGGTAAAGCGCTAGAGCAGATCAAAGCCAAAAGCTACGCCGACAAACACCGCGCCAGCGGCAAGCCGATCCACTTGGTGGGCGTTGAGTTTTCAAGCGTTCAACGGCAGATAGTCGCGTTTGACGTGGAGACGCTTTAAGTTAGGTGTAGCCAGCGATGAAGAGCTGGGATTACGCCCAACACCGCTGAGCGGCGTGTTCAGTATTGAAAAGGCGTCTGCCGACAGGAAAGGGCTGCAGCAAGCCGTTGATCGCATTGTTGCCATCATACAAGCCTCTCCTGATAAAGAGCGGATCGATAACATTATCACCCGCTGGCTCAAACGATATCTTCAGCGGCTAGGAGCCAAGGCAAACCTAGACCAGCTCACAAGCTTGATGGAGGACAAAGACATGTTGGCAGAAAATCTTGAAAACTGGGCGCAGCAAGAACGGCAAGCGGGCATTGAAAAAGGCACAAAGCTAGGCATTGAACAGGGCACAAAGCTAGGCATCGAAAAAACTGCGCGCAACCTACTGAAGCTTGGCGTACTGAATAACGATCAGATTGCCGAGGCAACCGGGTTGGATCTAGAAGACATTGCCAAGCTGCAAACAGAGCTACAGCGCTAAACCCTCGCCCGCCCTTGAATCACCGCATTAAAGCCTGCCGGGGTAATCGGCTGCTGTTCGGCATCGACCACCGTGCCCCCTAAGCGCGCCAGCTTTTTAGAGAGCGATACCAACTTCGCTAGCTGGAGCTTGCTAGGCGTTAGCGTGCGGCTGTTTTTAACAATTTTAATGCTCACCCCTTTGACTGGCGGTTGGCTCGCTGGTGATTCGGTTAAGGGGGGAAGCTGACCAGCGCCTACGGCATTTTCGATGACGATCGGCGTGCGCGAGGAATCCTCTGTCACGGCAAAGGTTTTGCTGCGCTGTTCGTATACCGCATCCAGGGATGACAGCGTTACGCCCAAGCGATCATTCAGCGCAGGTGAGGGCGCTTCAAACAGCACTTGCACCTCCCAAGCGGCGCTCTGTTGATTGAGTAACACCGGTGCTGACTGGGGAGAGAGTGAACCATTGGAAACGACAGCTGCCCCCTGGGCAACAGGCACGCCACCCGCCCTTCCACGTACCAGAAATAGATATAGTGCTACACACCCACAAGTAAAACTTAGCCAAAGCGCACCAATCGCCACCACCAATACAAGCGTTTGCGTGTCCATTACCTTTATCTCATGCTGTTAGCCAAACAAAGCTTTATTTTTATGCATGAAACATTAGCCTAGGACAGAAAATTTGCAAGCTAACTATCTGTTACATTATGTCACTCTGTGTTGAGCATCCCCATTGTATGCTCGCGCTGCTGCTTGATAGCGCTGTCCAAAATATCCAACAGTGCCTGGTAATCTTCTGGCATGGAAGCATCCAGCCCGTGTTGCTCTACCCGCGCTATCGTTGCCTGGGTTTCACGAATCAGCGTTTGTAACGCGAGCGCTACTTGTTCATGCTCCTCGGGCTGCATACTCACTTAATGGCCTTGCTGCAGGCGCTGTACCCGCGCATACAGCTGCTTGGCGTTTTCAACCGCTGTGGCTTCATACGCATCCAGGGTGAGCAGCATATCTTTACGCGGGTCGTGCATCGCTGCTTCCAGCTCGTTACGGTAGCGTTTTAGCAGATGCTCCAGGTTCATACGAATCATGGTGAGTTCCAACTCGAACTCCGCCTTCAGCTTGGCGTAGCGCTCTTTTTTTTCAGGCGCTGTGCTGCTGGCTTCCACAACGGCACTGATTGTCAGTTTAATCTGCTTTTCAACCGCATTGAGCTTGGGGACGAGGTCATTGATGACCTCTCGGGCTGAGATGGTGGTCGTCGATATACTCATATCACATCCTAAAAAACCGGCCCTTTTGGGGCCGGTTAGTTGTACTACATTGTTGCAAAAGCAAGCACTTTATCGTAAAGGCGCTTCAGATTAACCCAGCAGAGAAAGAACGTTCTGCGGAATCTGGTTGGCCTGTGCCAGTACGGAAGTGCCGGCCTGCTGCAGAATCTGCGCACGGGTCATATTAGCTACTTCAGTAGCGTAGTCGGCATCTTCGATGCGTGAGCGTGCAGCAGAGAGGTTAGTCTCGGTCGTGCTCAGGTTCTCAATAGCAGATTCCAAGCGGTTCTGGATCGCACCGAGGTCGGAGCGCAGAGCGTCAACAGTAGAAAGCGCTTCATCTACATCGCCCAGTGAAGAACGCTCGGCTTCTGAAGTTGCTTCAGTGGTGAAACTATCATCTGCTTTTTGGTAGATACGCTCACCAAACTCATTAGTTACATTGCCGTTTTCTTGAGCATAGTAAGTGGTAGTTTCAGTGGTTTCTGTAGCTTCGGTTAGATCGCCCGCTTCAGTCACTCTGATGGCGTCGCCATCTGCCAGAGCACCCACTGTTGCGCCTGAGGTAACATTTCCGCCAGCCGCCACATCAAAATCAGTAACAGTTTGATCTGCATCAGCATCATCTGTCACAGTGACACCTGCTGCCAGCACAACATTACCGCCATCAGCTTCAAGCATACCGACGACGCTTTCTTTACTTGCCTCAATACCTGTAACAGTAATACCAGCAGCATTTGAGCCAGTAAATGTTGTTCCAGAATCAGCGATTTCGATAACGGCATTACCGATTTGGTTTGCATCGATATCGGCACCAACAGTCAATGTTGTAGAGCCATCAGCAGCCGTCAGCGTAGTAGTGCCAGTGTTATCTCCTGCCATCAACGTTGCGAGGTTATCTACTGTCGCATTGGCATAAGTAGCGTTGTTACCGTTAGTGGTAGCTGTCAGGTTACCATCACCATCAATGAAAAGGGCCTCATCATTGCTGTTCATGATGGAGCCATCTTCATTAATTTTTACATCAACCTCTTGGCCACCAACTGTAATGGTAGCTGAAGTAGGACCTTCACCTGCCCCCGGAGTCAGTGCACTGGCGACAGAGCTAGCATTGGCAGCAGTAGACAAGTCATAGGTAAAATTGTCATTCGCTTCATTGTAGGTTAGAGATTCTGTGCTGAACGCGACATCAGCATCGCTAGCAAAATCATCAAAAGCAGTAGGTGAAGCTGAACCCACAGTGACAGTAGCGCCATCATCCAACTTCGCTACCAGATCGGCAGAAGTCATCTGGTCAGTAGCTGTAGTTTCTGTCTTGGAATAGGTGACCGAGTTATTTGCGTTGGTAACGCCAGCTGCGAAGCCTGCTAACGTCAAATCCTCTTTAGTGGCTGCTTCGTTATCAATCTCTCCAGCACCAGTGACATTGAAGCCTTCCATACCCAGCGTTTTAACATTGATTTCTTTTAGGTCGATGGTAATCGCTTCACCATCGTTAGCACCCACCTGGATTTTCATGCCCTGGTCAGACTGCAGCACTTTGGTATCGTTGAAGCTAGTTTCGTCAGAGATGCGCGTGATCTCGTTCAGGCGTTGGTTGATCTCGTTCTGAATTGAATCGAGGTCATTTTGAGAGTTGGTACCGTTTTCAGCCTGAACTGCCAACTCACGAATACGCTGTAAGTTGTCGTTGACTTGGTTAAGAGCGCCTTCTGCGGTCTGTGCAACGGAGATACCGTCGTTGGCGTTACGCTGTGCGGTTGCCAAACCGGTGATCTGTGCAGACATACGGTTAGCGATGGCCTGACCAGCCGCATCATCCTTGGCACTGTTGATGCGCAGGCCAGAGCTCAAACGCTCCATAGAGGTGGTCAGAGCATTTTGTGATTTGGACAGGTTTTGCTGGCCAATCATGGAGGTAATGTTGGTATTGATCACTGACATGGTGATTCTCCTTGCTGGAACACTGGCCTAGAAGGCCCGCTTTTCGGCCACTGTGTGTGCCGTCATATTAGTTAACGGCTTACTGAAGAGAATCTTTAGGATAGATACCAAAAATTTATGTAATTTTTAGTGAACGCGCAGCTAAGCCATACGGTTGAGACGCTGTATTTTTTTGCGCGAACGCGTATTGTATCTCCACTTGCATATTCGATAGGAAATACCCATGTCAACCACCTACCTACCTTTGCTACTGGCTGGCATCGCTGTTGTGCTAGGGCTAATAAGCGTTGTGCTGTTTTACAAGGTGGTGATTGCACCACGTAAGGCCGAGCCTTCCTCTCAGCAGGCCCCTGCTCCCTTACCTACTTCCTCAGCAAAGCAGGCGGATACCCCCAGCTATCAAAGCCAGCCTAAAACAACCAGCAAGCAAAGCCAGCCTAAAACAACCAGCAAGCAAAGCAAAAAGCCAACCCAGCAGTGTTTGTTTGTGATGTTTGATGCGCCCAGCCAAGCCATTAACCAAGCGCTGGGGGAGATGCTCACCGAGAAAAATGCTTTTTACGAGGCGGAGCTAGGCGCCTTTCACCTACCGCCAGGGCTGCAGGGCTACCCGATTATGCTGGCTAGCGCTACCTCGCCGGGTAAGCTGCCGCCGCTACATAAAGAGCATAAAGAGGGGGAGCATACGCCGGTGCAGGGGGTGTCGATCTTGATCCGCTTTTTGAACACGCGAAAGGTGTCGCGCAACCCGGAGGACTTAATTACCTTCACCCATGAGGTGGCGGCACTGGGTGGCAAAATTTTGGATGCTCAGCGTAAACCCATCACGGAAGAGAGTTTGGCGGCCATGTACCGAGAGGGGGAGTAGCTGGAAGTGGTTAGGTTGCTTTGTTGTTGTGCCCTGCAATTACATGGGGCGCATTAAGAAGGGTGCCGAAATCTGTCGCCCGTTGAAGCGGCCTTCCACTTTAGACTGACTTTCACTTTTAGCTGGCTTCTACTTTTAGCTGAAGCTCTGTGAGGGAAGCCTTATGAGTGCCCCAGGGAGTTTGTAAGGATAGGGCTTATAGTGAATTCAGTGCTTGGTTTCGGCGCGGAGTTTCGCTACTTCTTCCAAGGGGAGTTCTTCAATCTCGGCAATGAGCTGGTCGCTCATTTCTGTTAAAGCAATCAGCTTGCGCGCTGCGTTGCGCTTGCCCTCTAATGCCCGCTGTTCGGCTTCCTGACGACCTTCTTGCCGGCCTTCTTGGCGGCCTTTTTCAATACCTAAGCGCTCAATGGTGTTCACGTAAGGCATGTGTTTTTCCTCCTGTATCGCATAAACCGCTTGCGCAAAATCAGGGTCTAGGCGTTTTGGTAACTGGATCATCCAATCGATAATGTTAAATAGCCGTAAAATTTGTTCGCGGTTGTAGCCACGCTCATATAAAAGCTTAATGAGGGCTACTTTGGTGTCTTTACGCGTCGCGCTATTTTTCACCCGTTTAGCCTGGATCTGAGCCATCACTACCAGCGCAAAAACGTTGTCGCTGGTTTCTAGCGCAACCCAGTTGCCTTCCCAATCTATCAGTTTAGCCATAGGAAAGGTAAAGGTCAGTTCACACCCCCAGCGCTCGTAATGAAACGTTGTGGGGCGGAAGCTTTTACGGGTATCTGCCAGTACTGCAAGGCTGACCACTTCCATTGCGTAGCGATCCCGCAAGCGATACTGATAGGTAAACATCCGCTCGGAAAATTCAACTTCGGGCTCACCCTGCACTTCAACGTGAATCAGCACCCAGGTCTCGCTACCGTCTTTGGCATAGACTTTGATCAGTTTGTCGGCGTAACGTCGGCCGCTTTCGGCACCAACCGTAATCTGTTGCAATTCTTTATCAAGGAAGCTGTAGCCTTTTGACCAATCAACGTGCTGGTTTATCGTCGGAAACAGCAATTCTAGAAATTCTTTAAAATATGCCTCTAACGCCATTTTCCATGGGCTGTCATGGTCAGCGCGGTGACGGTCATCTTGATCGCTCATGATGGCTCCTCTATTGGTACATATACCTTACCAAAGAGCGTTCTTGAATTGGTGAGAAGTCGTGCACAACAGTATTGTCGGCGACACCACCTAAACACAGATTACCTTTTTAGGTTCGTGCTTGATGGCTGTGCGGATTTTTCTACGTATTTCACAAAGTAGCCATTTTATTTTGCCAAGCGGCCTCTTTCTGAGCGGTTCACTTTATTGCCCGTTGAGGCCGCTTTTGGCGTTATTGGCTACCATGACGTTAGCTACTTTTTACGGCCTAGCTGGTAGTCTAGCGCTTCAAACTGCTGGGTTAGGTAGCTACTCATGCTGTTCATCTGGGCAATCATGCTATCTAGCTGGCCGAATTGGGTGCGGTAGCGGCTGATGGTGCGCTCGATGGTCACTTCCATGCGCTCGTAGCGCTCATTCAGACTGGTTACACGGTTTTCGGCACCGCTAATCGCTAGCTTGACTACTCCGTTATCGCCAAGCATTCGCTCTACGGTGCTGTCGAGCTGGGCTGCCAAGCCATTCCCTGCTTCGCCACCTACGAAAAAGTCGCTGAGTGCTTGGGGGTTATTGGCGACTAGATCGCTGATTTTATCGTCATCCATTTCCAGCGTGCCGTCTCGTTGCAGGGTAATGCCTAGCTGGTTAAGCGTGGAAAACTCGCCCCCGGCTATGCCTCCCGTCAGCACACTACGCAGGCGGCTTTCAATGGTGCGCACGGTGCTGTCGCCTACCAATTCACCGGCGGTTTCGCTGTCGCCATTAAAGCTGGTGAGTTTGCCAATGGTGCCTTTTAGGTCGTTAAACGCTTTTACAAAGCCGTTAATGGCTTCGCGCTGCTTGAGCGTATCGCGCTCTACATTAACCGTGCTGGTGGCGGTTTCGCCATTGGCAATGCTGAGTTCCGCTAGATTAAGGGTAACGCCCTGAATAGCACCTTCGATCTGGTTTTTGGCACTGCTGATGGCAATGCCATTGACGGTTAGCGCTGCATCTTCGCCAGCACGCTTGGTGGCGGCATCTTCAGCAAAGGGCCCTGCCACCGTGACTTCAGGGGATTGGCTGGTATCGACAAAGCTAAAGCTGGCAATAGAAGCATCCGCACCGGTATTTTTAGAGCTGAGCGCCAGCCGGTAGCCTTGGCCATCGTTGATGATGGTGGCGTTAACGCCTGCATCTTTATTGGCGTTAATGGCATCGCGTATCGCCGAAAGGCTGCTGCCGGGGGCGATATCAATATCCACAGCGTCCGCACCACCAAATTCCAGCCGTAGGGCCGTTGCGCCTTGCAGGTCCAGCGCGGTGTCTCGGTCAGTCACACGGGTTGAGGCCAGGGTGCCAGAAGTGGCTAACTGCGATACCTCTACCCGGTAGCTACCGGGCAAGGCACTGGCGGAGGTAGTGGCTTTAATGGCATCGCCACGCACGTTCGCGGAAAGGCTTTGGTAGAGCTTTGGGTCGTTGAGTTTCGCTACAGCATCTTGAAAGCTGTTTAGCGATGTTTGCAGCTGGCCGTAGGCAGAAATCTTATCCTGCTGTTGCTCTTTTTGGCGGGTAATCGGCGCGAGTTTGCCCCGCTCCGCTTCTTGAAGCTGATCCAACAAGCCGGTGAGATCCAGGCCAGAGCCGACGCCTAGAGAGGTTATTGTCGCCATGCAGATGTTCCTCGATGCAAAAGGCTAAACCCACAGTCATTAATACAGTGCGCCAGCGGTGGCGTTGCGACTGAGTTTAATAGTCTTTTTATCGACGGAACAGCGGCTAACTTTAGGCCTTTTTTATCACTTAACTACGAATACCCCATTACCCCAACAAAAACGCCTGCTTAGCGCAGGCGTCGTTTTGCAGCGTTTTTGCCAATGTTAGCTTAATTGCGGCCTAACTGAGCATCCAACGCATCAAACTGTTGAGTGAGGTAGTCACTGGTTTGGTTCATTTGGGCAATCATGCTATCCAACTGACCAAACTGGGTACGGTAGCGAGAAATGGTCTGCTCGATGGATTGCTCCATGCGCGTGTAACGCTCGCCCAGCGACTCAATGCGGGTTTCAGCGCCTGAAATCGCGCCGGATACCGTGCCATTAGTGCCTAGCAACTGCTCGATGGTTTGGTTCACTTGGCCTGCCATGCCTTCGTTATCGGCAGCGCCTGCAAAAAAGGCGGAGAGCGCATCCTGATTATTGGCAATGGCATCATCTAGCTTGCCGCTATCAATTTCCAACGTGCCATCGCGCTGTAGTGAAATACCGATATCCGTCAGCATGGAGAACTGGCCTTCGATACCTCCACCCAGCACACTGCGTAAACGAGACTCCACCGTGCGTACCGCACTGTCGCCCAGCAGCTCCCCAGCAGCGCCCGTTTCAGCATTAAAGCTGGTGAGTTCGCCAATGGTGCCTTTTAGATCGTTGTAGGCATCGACAAAGCCGGTTATCGCTTCGCGTACTGCACGAGTATCTTGCTCTACTGCCACGGTGCTATTTCCCTCTTCCTGAAGGTTCAGTGTTACTCCTTGAATGGCTCCCTCTACTTGGTTGGTAGGGCTAGTGATGGCCACACCGTTAACATTCAATTTCGCATCTTGGCCTGCTTGCGTAAACTCTGATTTCAACTGCCCGCCAAATTCCTCCCCTAGCGTTATGCCTGAGATAGATGCGTCTTCACCGGTTTGCGTGGAATTAAGCGCTAGCCGGTAATTTTCACCATCAAAGATAATAGAGGCAGAGACACCACTATCTTCTTTCGCGTTAATGGCATCGCGTACTTCTTCAAGCGTGCTGTTGGCAGCAATGTCTACCACAACGTCAGCTTGCTCAGCGCCTGCAAAGTTGAGTGTCAGCTTGGTCGCTTCTGTGGTCAGGGCGGCAGTTGAATCCGGCACGCTTTCGGTTGCCAGGGTGCCCGATGTGGCTAACTGAGTGACGGATACGTTATAGCTACCGGGCTGCGCTTCGCCATTGGCCGTGGCAGTGAATGCTTCACCGCTAACGTTGGTCGAGAGGCTCTCATACAGTGTGCTGTCGTTGAGAGCATCCGCTGCGTCCTGAAAGGCAGAAAGGGCCGTTTTCAGCTGGCCGTAGGCGGAAATTTTGGTTTGCTGGGTTTCCAGTTGTCGCTCGATGGGTTCCAGCTTGCCGCGTTCGGCTTCTTGCAGTTGGTCTAGCAAGCCGTTGAGATCAAGCCCTGAACCGATACCCAGTGATGAAATGGAAGCCATGCGTTACGTCCCTTTTTCGCGTTGTGCGGCCGTCTTACCGATTTTGCGGCAGCCATTATTCAAGTTAGCTAATTAGTGATTTATTCGGCATTGAGACTATTAACTTTAACAAATTTATTAGCCCTGGGCTTACCCATTTATCAGAAACAACAAACCAAAGCTATAAACCTATGTTTATTAAGACTTTCTACCGACACCCACATAGCAAACACCCGCCTCACTCAACGCGCTGGGTGCGTATAAATTACGCCCATCTACTATTAGTTTATTGTTTAGCTGGCTTGCTAACCAAGTGAAGTCAACGGTGCGAAATTCTTTCCACTCTGTGCAAATAACCAGTGCATCTGCACCTTTTACTGCCTGTATGCGATCGCCTGCGAGCATCAGGTCGTCACGCTCGCCATAAAGCCTTCGGCACTCACCCATCGCTTCCGGGTCGAACGCTTGCACCTTTGCGCCTGCTGCCCACAGGGCTTCCATCAGTGCTCGGCTGGGCGCTTCGCGCATATCATCAGTGCCGGGCTTAAATGCTAGCCCCCAAATAGCAATCACTTTCCCCTCTAAGTTACCGAGGCTCTCTTGCAATTTTGTGTAAAGCGTTTGTTTTTGGCGCTGATTAACGGCTTCTACGGCTTTTAATAATTCCGGCGTGTAACCTAATTGCAAAGCGGCTTGCTCAAGGGCGTGCACATCTTTCGGGAAACAGGAGCCGCCATAACCACAACCAGGGTAAATAAAGTGATAGCCAATACGCGGGTCGCTTCCGATTCCCCGGCGTACATCTTCAATATCAACCTCTAAGCGCTCCGCTAAATTCGCCATTTCGTTCATGAAACTAATTTTGGTCGCCAACATGGCGTTGGCGGCATATTTCGTCAGCTCTGCCGCTCGCACGCTCATAAACATCAGCTTGTCGTGGTTGCGGTTATAGGGCGCGTAGCAGGCTTTCATGCGCTCTTTTACCCGCTCGCTCTCGGTGCCTACGATAATGCGAGCGCCGCGGGTGAAGTCATCAATGGCAGCGCCTTCTTTCATAAACTCAGGGTTGGAGCACACATCAAAAGGGTGTTCAACTTTACGCTGCTGTAGCACGCGGCTGATGGTGTCGCTGACACGCTCGGCCGTGCCTACCGGCACTGTCGATTTATCAACCACCAGCTTATAGCCCTGCATGTGCTGGCCGATACTTTCCGCGACGCTTAATACGTACTGCAGATCAGCGCTGCCATCTTCGTCTGACGGGGTGCCCACCGCGATAAACAGCGTGTCGCTTTCGGTTACCGCCTGCGCGGTATCTGTGGTAAATCGCAAACGCCCAGCGGCAACATTATGCGCTACCAGCTGGCTCAGGCCTGGCTCGAAAATAGGGATCTCACCACGGCTAAGCTGTGCGATGCGGTTAGCATCAATATCCATGCAGATGACCTGATGCCCCACATCCGCCAAACACGCACCTGCCACGAGCCCTACATATCCGGTACCAAAGACACTAATCTGCATAATCAACCAGCTCTAAAAGAAGTCTTGCGAGACTACCACACCTTTCTTGTAATTCAGATGACACGCAAAACTCAACCCAATACATAGACCTTGGTCTAACACTCCTACTGCTTTATAATGCACTGCAGCACACCCATTTTGCTGCGACGATTGCAGGAGCAACCTACCATGCCCGCTGAAGCATTATCCCCCGCGACCACTGCTTCCTTCCACGTACAGCGCAGCTTGCGCCACTGCCTTTCTAGCGTAGCGGAACTGCTTTATGAAAGCGGCCACGTCCTTGAAACCATCACCTTGATACAGCGTGGTTTATCGCACCAGGAGTTGATCTCTCTGAGCCATCAGCACCCCCGTTGGGCGCTTTGCCAGCAAGTGCTGGAAGAGAGTGATGCCGCCACTTTTAATGACTATGGCCGTTTTGTGTTAACAGCCATGGGCCGCGAGCTGATGTTTGATATGTTTGGCCAAGGGGCAGCGGATTGCGCCTAACGTTGGGGTGAAGCACGTATAAAAACGCCCGCTGGGGGAGCGGGCGTTTAGAAGCGCTAATATCGCATCATGCAGGTCGTGGGTTATTCATGGCAGAGATTAACGCAGGCCTAACAGCGAAAGAATAAACAGAACAACAACGATCAGGCCGATGATATAGATGATGTTACGCATAATGGCACTCCTTGCTTGTTGCGTTTTCGAGAAAGCAGATGGTTGCTCACCCTTGAGCTGACCCTTCCAGCCTAGCAGGCTTTGTTTTGTTTTGCGTAATCAGCCACCTCTATCGCGGCTTGCCTTGTTACTCTCCCTTATGCGCCAAGCTCATCAAGTAGAGCGCCGCTGCCAGCGCCAGCACGGAGAGCGCTAGGTAGATTGCATCCAGCGGCGTGGTGAAGCGGATATCCACCACCGCCCGGAAGAATTCGATAATTACCGCTAGAATCACCACCCGGGCGATTTTGTCTTTCAACTGATCCAGCGAGGCAACGTTGAAGGGGTGTGCGGGGTAGCGTACTTCCGCTTGGTCGATACGCGAGACAAACAGCCGGTATACGCCTAGCCCGAAAATCAGCAGTACGATGGCAATCAGGTAGATATCCACCGCGATAATGATATCGGGCACCAGGGTGTCGTGGATGTTATGGGTGTCATCCACCAAGTAGTAGTGCAGTACATCGCCCACCACTTTAAGGATATCCAGCGTGCCGACAATAAACAGCATCAGCGAGCCTAGTAAGCTCGGCACCACCGCTAGCATGACCAAAAAGCGCGAGTTCCACAGCGCGGTTTCAATACGCCGCTCCCATGTGGACTGCTGGTGAGGAGGTTTTGGGGGTGGCGGTGAATGGGGTGAGTTGCTCATCGTAGGCACTTAGCTCCTTCTTAATTTACGTCGAATAGCGAAAGTGCCTAGTAAAGCATTAGATCAGGTTCATCACTACTACCGTGAAGGTCACGCCGGTAAGCAAAAACCCCAACGCCAGCATCAGGCCATCTCTGGCCACCAGCCCCAATCCAAACAGCGTGAGTGCCAATCCAGCGCCATTGGCACTGAAAGGGATGAACTCCATGGGTGGCATCGCTAACGCCACCAGCAGGCAAGCGAAGGCCGTCACCCGAATACCGATGTAGCCGGTCATCCAAGCCAAGCGCACGCCCAGCAAGCTATCCACCCATTTGGCGGGCTTTTTCATGTAGTGCAGCGCTTTATCAAACTTCTGCCGTGATAAAGAACGATTAAGCAGCCATTTAGGCAGCCAGAACGTTTCCCGCCCTACCAGCAGCTGCGAAGAGGTCAGCAGCACTAACACCGCCATCAGCGTTGGCATGCCGGGGATATCACCAATAATCGGCGCCAGCGTTATCAAGCCTGCCAATAGAAGCAGCGGCCCAAACGAGCGTCTCCCTACCGCATGCACCACATCATCCACACTGACCTGCGCGTTTTCCCGCTCCATCCGTTCCATGGTGTGGATCAGTTCGGTTAAATTCGTCGCATCCTGCGTTTCTTTCATGGGCACTGCGGCGCTCCTTTGCCATTGAGCTCTGTTTAAAGTAGGTATGTTTCGCGTCGATCTGTTTAGCTCAGGCCTGTTGAACATCGCTGCTTGGTTAATCGCTTGGCCTCTATAGGTTAGCCCCTGGAGCCGTTCGCCACCCAAGCTTTACGCTGCCTGTTCAAGCCCTTTTAACCTTGTCACTCTTTCCGCTTGGCAAGCTGCTCTTTGAGCTGTTTGGGCACTTGCTTGATGATCAGCCGGTCCTGGGTTTCGTCATACTCAATGCTGGAACCCAGCAGGTGTGAATCAAAGCTGATCGAGACGCCTCCAGAGCGCCCGGTGAAGCGGCGAAACTGGCTGATAGTGCGTTTGTCCGGCGGGATTTCCGGCGAAAGGCCGTAGTCGGCGTTGCGAATATGGTCGTAAAACGCCTTGGGCTGCTTCTCATCCACTAGCTCGGAGAGCTCTTCCAGCGTCATGGGTTCGCCTCGGCGCAGCTGCTCGTTGGCGTAATCAACCAGAGTATCGGTTTTTTCCCGGCTGGCGTCGTCGTCCAGGTCCTCTTTTTCGACGTAGTCGCTAAAGGCTTTCAGCAGCGTGCGGGTTTCGGCGGGGGCATCAATGCCCTCTTCCATGCCCAGTAGCGCCGCTACGCCATCGGCGAGCTTTTTACCGCCCCGGTCTTTTAGAAACGAGACGTACTGCGTGCTTTCCGCGCCGCTCTGCCACTGGGTCAGGTTGATGCGGGCCGCCAGGGTGAGTTGGCTCGTGTTTAGCTGGGCGGCGGGCACCGCTTGGTGCGCGTCGTTAAAGCCGATACCTTCCCGCTGATGCACGAGCGCCATGAACAGCGTTTCGGTGTCGCCTTGACGCAGATGGGCGATGACCAAGAAACCGCCCACCGAGAGCTGCCCCTGCAGCGTTTGGGCCAGCCGCTCGGCCATGGCGCTGGCCAACTGAGCAAAGGTTTGCTCGTCGGCTTGATACGCCGTGAGCCACGCCACCAGCGGCCCGGCCTGCTCGCCCTGCTCGGCGAAGCGCCCCCAGCCCTTCGCTTTGGTGTTGTAGGTGTCGTTTAGCGCATTCACTAGGCTGGCCATCACCGTGTCGTCGCTGGCGGCGGCGGCCTCGGCAGGCGGGGCCGTCACACTTAAGCGCTCGCCGTCGAGGGATGGCTCAAGGCGGTAGACAGTACTTTGCAGTAGCGGCATAAACAGGCATTACCTTTGTAAAAACGTCGAAGAGGTCACTTCAGCATCAGGGCTTTAAGCGGTAGCCGGTGCGGAAAATCCAGGCAATGGTGGCAAGGCTTGCCGCCAAAAACAGCAAAATCATCGCCACGCTAGCTCCTAAGCTGACATCGCTAATGCCGTAGAAGCTCCAGCGGAAGCCGCTGACGAGGTACACCACCGGATTTGCCAGGGTCACGCTCTGCCAAAACGGAGGCAGCATATCGATGGAGTAGAAGCTGCCGCCCAAGAACGTGAGCGGGGTAATCACCAGCAGCGGCACGAGCTGCAGCTTGTCGAAGCCATCCGCCCAGATGCCGATGATAAAGCCCAGCAGGCTGAAGGTGACGGCGGTCAGCACCAGAAACGTCAGCATCCAGAACGGGTGGGCGATCTCAAGCGGCACAAAGAAGCTGGACGTGCCGAGAATGATCAGCCCCAGCAGTATCGATTTCGAGGCCGCCGCCCCTACGTAGCCCACGACAATCTCTAAATAGGAGATCGGCGCCGACAAAATCTCATAGATGCTGCCGGAAAACTTGGGAAAAAAGATGCCAAACGAGGCGTTCGAGACGCTCTGGGTCAGCAGCATCAGCATAATCAAACCAGGGACGATAAACGCGCCGTAGCTCACCCCGCCAATTTCGGTAATCCGCGAACCAATCGCCGCGCCAAACACCACAAAGTAGAGCGAGGTAGAGATCACCGGTGAGACAACGCTCTGTAGCAGCGTGCGGCGAGTGCGGGCCATTTCCGCCATGTAAATCGCACGAACGGGATAGAGGTTCATGAGCGCTCCTTCACCAGGTCCACGAAGATATCTTCCAGCGAACTCTGCCGGGTGTGTAGATCTTTAAAGCTGATGCCCGCCTGCTCTAGCTGCGTTAACAGGGTAGAGATCCCTCGCCCCTCCTCTTCCTGGCGGCCATCGTAGGTGTAGACCAGCTCATAGCCGTCGGCGGTCAAGCTGAGTTCTTCCTGCGCCAGCGCAGGCGGCAATTCTGCCAGCGGGCTGTGGAGCTGCAGGGTGAGCTGCTTGCTGCCCAGCTTTTTCATTAGCGCGGCTTTCTCTTCCACCAGCACGATCTCGCCGCGATTGATGACGCCAATGCGGTCGGCCATCTCTTCGGCTTCTTCAATGTAGTGGGTGGTGAGAATGATCGTCACCCCATCGTCGCGCAGTCCGCGTACCACGTTCCACATATCCCGACGTAGCTCGACGTCCACCCCGGCGGTCGGCTCATCTAAAAACAGAATGCGTGGCTCGTGGGAGAGCGCCTTGGCAATCAGCACCCGCCGCTTCATACCGCCGGAGAGGGTCATCAGGCGGTTGTGCCGTTTATCCCACAGCGAGAGCGACTTGAGCACTTTTTCGATATGGGCGGGGTTGGGGGACTTACCAAACAGGCCACGGCTGAAGCTCACCGTATTCCAGACCGTTTCGAACGCTTCATTGGTAAGTTCTTGCGGCACAAGGCCAATCCGCTCGCGGGCTTGGCGGTAATCGCGCACGCTGTCGAAGCCATCGACAATGACATGGCCTTCGCTGGGATTGACCAAGCCACATACCAAGCTAATGAGCGTAGTTTTACCCGCCCCGTTCGGGCCGAGCAGTGCAAAAATTTCGCCGCGCTGGATGGTTAAATCCACACGGGTGAGCGCCTGAAAGCCACCTTCGTAGGTTTTATTCAGGCCATCGATGGTAATGATGGGGTCGTTCAAGGCGTACTCCTTACATCGCGGGCCAGCGCAGTACCGGCACAGCGCGATGCCAATGGCACCGCGACATGGCTGCCGCGATGCATGACGGCCTTTAAAAGGTATTAAGTGCGGCTGGTGATTTCGAGCAAGTGATAGCCAAACTGAGTTTGAACCGGCCCGTGAACCTTGTTGAGTTCACCGCTGAAGACGACTTTGTCGAATTCCGGCACCATTTGGCCGGGGCCAAAGCTGCCCAGGTCGCCGCCCTGACGGCCGGAGGGGCAGCTGGAGTGCTGCTTGGCTACGTCCGCGAAGTCACGGCCGTTTTCGATCTCTTGTTTCAGCGCGTTGCACTGCTCTTCACTGCTTACCAAAATATGACGGGCGCTGGCACGTGCCATAACGAACTCCTTAATCAAAAAAACCCAATACGGTGGGCCAGTTTATCACGCTCGCTGCTAGTCGTGACCCAAGGCGCCGCTATAACGCAGCGCTTCGCCCACACTCGCCAGGGCACGCTCATGGACCTGCACCGAGAGCGGACCACGAGCACAGGCCACGATGACCCAGGGGCCATTGGCGGCGTCACCTGCTTGAGAGGCACGCGATGCAATACCGGCATCGCAGCTTCGCCGGTGCTGCGTGCCTGTTTTGTGCGCAAAGGTGAATTCGCTGCCCATGCCCCGTTTCAAGCGGCGCTCGCCAGATTTAGTTCGCTGCATGATCGCCAGCAGCGTTTGGCGCTGTTCGGCATTCACATCCGCCATACCACCGTGATGCAGGCTGGCCAGCAGGTCGCCATAGGCGCGCAGTGTGCCCACATTTTCACCGGTGGCTTCGTAGGCATCAAAAGCGTGGTCATAGTCGGGCTGTTCGAAGATTTCTTCGCTCACTCCCAGCGTGCGAGCAAGGGCGGCCGAGCGCTGATTAACGCGATGTTGGCGCAGGGCGATAAAATCTAACCCGCCCAGTTGGCGAGCCTCGGGGTGTAACTGGCCATATACCCCTTGGCGAACTTCCACCAGCTTGCTGATGGGGCCAAGGTGCTCCGGCTGGCCGTTACTGACGGCCACCATGCGGCGGGCGCGGGCGTTCACGGCATCCAAGCCCACACGATCAATCAGCATATCCGTGGCGGTGTTGTCGCTGACGGTGAGCATCTGCTCGAGCAGGTAGCGCACCGAGATCGGCGTACCGGGGTCGTGCCAGTTGATCGGCCCTGCGCCATCGACAAAGTCGCTGCGTGCCAATGTAAGGCGCTCATCCAGAGAGAGCGAGCCAGCTTGGCGTTCAGCCAGCACCTGAGCCGCTACGGGCACTTTAATCAGCGAGGCCAAATACCAGGGGGCGTCTGCCTGCCACGCGTACGCCTCGCCCGTTGCGAGATTCTGAACGTAAACGCCAAGTGCTCCGCCAAATACGTCTTCAATGGCGCTTATTCGGGCGTCTAGATCGCCTTGCCAAGGACTCTGTTTATCGACCTCGTAGTACCAGTTCGTACTTGCCAATACCGCGGTGCTGGCTGGCAATAAAGCGCACAGCAGCGCGGCAACTAGCCAGCGTTGAAGATGTCGCAACCTTACCTCCTACCGCGGCTGGTGGCGGGCTATTTGTAACGGGCGATCCAGCGCGTTAGCCAAATCCACAACGCGGCTCCAAGAATTAACAGCCCACCCACACCAAGCGCCTGTGGATAGGTGTACATGCCTTCGCCTTCCAGCAGAAAACGCAGCACCAGAAAAATCATCACAATGTGGAAAATAAACGCTTTGAGCGCGTCACTACCCACCATGGTTAATGGCCGTAGCGCCTTGGCTGCCGCAGCTCCACCAGCGAGTGCAGCGCCTAAAATAACCAGCGCGCCGCCCACGCTGTACAGCGTGAATTTCAGCCCAGGTGGGTGCTTGCCATCGTTATTCGCCACCGCCAGCATCGCTGCGGAAACATCGCCTTCGGCAAAGGCCAAGCCATAGAACGCGGCGACCATGACAACTCCCACACCCACCAGCGCCAGCACCAGCTTTCGCCGCAGCGCCGTATCAAAATAGCAGCGCAGCAAGGCTTCACCGATCAGCAGGCCCACCAAGATCAACGGCGCGCGGCTGAGCTGGCCCCAGGTATAATGGTCTTCATGGTCCACCAGCAGCGCTTTTAACGTGTCGTTACCGCCAAAGCTCAGCCCCTGCAGCCAAGCGGAGAGCGCGGTTAAACCAATAATAAGCGCACACCGACCCCAGAGAGGCGTTCGCGCCCATAGCGGCAGTACCAATGGCACCCACAGCAGGGCAATAGCGTAAAATCCGAGGATTTCTACCCAAATCGCAAAGCGCTGATAAAGCAGCGCATCAAGAATATCGCCAGGAGCGTAATACGGCAGCATCTCGATAACGGTCAGCGCCTTGTACCAAAACCACACTTC
The DNA here is from genome assembly GCF_021532545.1 of Halomonas sp. Cn5-12. Taxonomy (NCBI): domain Bacteria; kingdom Pseudomonadati; phylum Pseudomonadota; class Gammaproteobacteria; order Oceanospirillales; family Halomonadaceae; genus Halomonas; species Halomonas sp. Cn5-12. The sequence goes on along the minus strand of NZ_JAKGAY010000010.1, from coordinate 69,484 downwards.
TATCGCGCGCACCCACAGTTTTAGCCGCCTTCTTGGCCACGCCTCTGTTTGGGTAGACGCTAAAAATGCCACGGCTAGCGCAATCCCGAAGACCAGGATGAACAGGGAAGAAGAGAACTTAGTGAGAAAATGGACGGGCACCATGCCCCAATCGGGCACGTTGCGTATGCCAATCAGCCCACTCACCGTATGGCTGAGAATCATCAGCCCAATCGCTATACCACGGGCGAGATCAATCGCATCTATACGCCCTTCCGCACGAGGCAGGCGTGGCACTTCTTGCCAGGTAAACACGTTAGCAACGTCCTTGTAGGGTGTTCGTGTTAGGGAAACATTGCTTTTACCATAGCCTATTCACCTAGTGTGCTATTGCGCTTTATTAAACGTTGCCACTCACCCAACACAACAGTGCCCCGCAATGGGCGGGGCACTGTGCTGCTCATCCGTGAGCGTGAGGGGAAGGACTTCCTTTCGCTAAAATGGGTTTACTGGCCGGATGTGTCATCCTTTTCCGTTTCCCACTGCTCTTGCTCTTCCTCCTCCTCTTCGTAAGTAAATTCTTGCTCTTCCTCTTCGTACTCGGTGGTCACGCCTTCAGTAGTCGACCCCTGCTCCTGCTCGGTGTCGTAGGAGTTGTAGGTGCCTTGATCATCCTGCATGGTCTCTTCTTGCGGCGTTGCGGGCTGCTCTTCAGGCTCTTCCATCGCAAACGCGAGCGGGCTCGCTACCAGACCAAATGATACACCCAGGATACCTAACTTCTTGAGAGCTTCCTTTTTCATGGTCGTGCCTCCTAATGGCAACTCTTTCGTTCAATTCAGCGTTAAACATTTAACAACGTTATGTCTTCACGATAGATTCACGATCGATAAGAGCGGCGAGTCATCCTAACCTTTCGCTCTTACCCAACTACTGCAGACGCCATACCAGGGCATGCCAAAAATAAACATAAACACTATTTTTCAACTACTTAATAAAAAATTCATTAACTGAAACAAGGTGAATCGCGATTTTTAATTAGCAAAATCTTGTTTACGTTTGGCACATGAGCCCCAGCGATTCATGCCACCCCGCACCGCGGCTAACTTGGCATAATAAATAGGTACATAGGGCGAAAGCGTTGGTGAGAAAGGTTGCAAGGCTAGAAAGGCTTATTTTAACCCAATATAACTGCTGGTATCTTTTGGTCACCGTTCACCGTATCGAGAAAATAAATGTCTACCCAACAAGCATCCACGTTTCGTTTAGTTACCCGCAGCGATTTTGATGGTTTGGTATGCGGTGCCCTGCTCAAGCACTTAGGCCTTATTGACGACATCACCTTCGTTCACCCGAAGGACATGCAGGATGGCAAGATTGAGATTGATGCCAACGACATCACCACCAACCTGCCCTACGTGCCCGGCTGCCACCTAGCGTTCGACCACCACCTAAGCGAAACCGTGCGCAACGTTGAGCGTGCCGACAACCACATCATCAATGCAGACGCCCCTTCCGCTGCCCGCGTAGTGTGGGAGTACTACGGCGGCCACGAAGCCTTCCCCGCACGCTGGGATGATATGATGGAAGCCGTCGATAAAGGCGACTCTGCCCAGTTCAACAAAGACGAAATTCTCAACCCGCAGGGCTGGGTACTGCTCAACTTCATCATGGACGCCCGCACGGGCCTGGGCCGCTTCCGCGACTTCCGCATCTCCAACTATCAGTTGATGATGAAGCTGATCGATTACTGCCGCGAGCACACCATCGATGAAATCCTCGCCCTTGACGATGTGCATGAGCGCACCACGCTTTACCGTGAGCATGAGCAGTTAGCAAAGGAGCAAATTGAGCGCTGCGCAACCGTGCACGGCAATGCGGTGGTTCTGGATCTACGCAACGAAGAGACCATCTACGCCACCAACCGCTTCGTGATCTACGCCATGTACCCCGAATGCAATATCTCGATTCACGTGATGTGGGGGCTCAAGCAGCAAAACACCGTGCTGGCGATTGGTAAATCGATCCTCAACCGCTCCAGCAACACCAACGTGGGCGAACTGTGCCTAAGCTACGGTGGCGGCGGCCACCTGAATGCGGGCACTTGCCAAGTTGATAATGATCAGGCGGAGAGCGCGTTGGCGGCGATTGTTAAGAAGATTAATGCGGATGGGTAAAACGGGTACTTATCTGTCATAAGTAGAGTGGCCGCTACTGGCGGCCACTCTACTTAGTTAACGCAGGCTACTCAGCGCCAACCACATGCTTCACTTCCAAGTACGCACTCAGCCCCCAAGGGCCCAGCTCACGCCCGATACCGCTGCGCTTGAAGCCACCCCAGGCAGTTTCGGGTAGCACGAGCTGCTCGCTGTTGTACCAAATACTGCCTGCCTTCAACTGACGGCCAATGCGCCTGGCCCGCTCCGGGTCGCCGCTGATCACCGTGGCGGCGAGGCCGTAGTCACTGTCATTGGCAAGCTGAATCGCTTCGGCTTCGCTTGCGACGCTACGACCACAAAGTATGGGGCCGAAGATCTCTTCTCTCCACAGACGGCTCTCTACCGGCACATCACGGTAAAGCGTGGGTGCTAGGAAATAGCCTTGAGCGGGCAGCGTGCGGTGTTGTGCATCGCGTACCACCGTGAGCCCTTCCTGATCGGCAATATCCATGTAGCGATGTACTGCATCGCGCTGCTTAACGCTGGTCAGTGGGCCCAAGTCGGTTCCTTCGGCTAGCGGGTCGCCTAGCGTCAGCGCATCCATGCGTTCGGCAAGCGCAGCGTAGAGTGCTTCGGCGACGTCTTCGTGAACCAACAGACGCGAGGTGGCAGAGCAGATCTGGCCGGCGTTGAAGTAAATACCCGCCATTACCCAATCAGCTGCTTGGGCAGGGTCCGCATCTTCCATCACTAAAATGGGTGATTTACCGCCCAGCTCCAGCGACACACTCGCAGTAAGGGCGCTGGCAGCCTGCATGACCGCTTCGCCAACGCGATTACTGCCAGTAAAAGAGATTTTATCCACGCCGGGGTGGTTAGTTAGGGGCGCACCGATGCCCTCGCCGTCACCATTGAGCAGATTTAGCACGCCTGCAGGCAAGCCGATTTCCAGCGCGATCTCCGCCAGCACTTGTTCAGGCAGCGGCGTCACTTCTGAAGGTTTAAATACCGCAGTGCAGCCCGCCGCTAGGGCAGGTGCCAGCTTCCAAGCACTGGTCACTAAAGGGAAGTTCCATGGCGCAATCAATCCCACTACCCCGACCGGGTCGTGATACGTACGCGCTTCAACGCCTTCCATTTCGACACTGACCCGCTCCCCTTGCCGGGCATCCAGCGCTTTGGCCTGCTTGGCGTAGTAGCGGTAGCAGGCAATCGCATCGTCTAGGTCAATGCCTGCTTCCGCCAGTGGCTTACCGTTATTGGTCGCCGAAAGCGTCATCAGCGACTCCCGACGGGCTTCCAGTGCATCGGCAAATCCATCAAGGTAGTTTGCACGTGCGGTGCCGCCCAACGCCTGCCAATCGGGCTGCGCTTGCTGGGCCGCTGTTACGGCGGCGTCTACATCCGCGGCATCCCCCGCAGTAACCTGAGCAATGCGCTCTTCGCGGTAAGGATTCATCACATCGAGCAACCGGGTGCCCTTCGATGCAACCCACTGGTTGTTGATGAACTGATGATTGAGTGTCTGCATGGGAATACCCTAGTCAGAAAGTGAGCACGCGCGCTGCCAAGCAGCGGCGTCAATTTCGATCAGTAGCGGCCCGGTGGGAACGCGGTTGGCGAGTGCCTGGGAAAGCTCAGCGGGGCTCTCTACCAACATGCCGGGGCAGCCGAAACCTTCGGCCAGAGTCAGGAAGTTTGGCGCTTGAATATCCACGCCAAAGCGGGCCACGCCGTTGGCATCCATATAGCGGCGGATCTCTTCGTAGCCCGCGTTATGCCATAGCACGATGACCACCGGCAGGCGGGCTTCCACGGCGGTGGCAAGTTCCGAGAGCGTAAACATCACCCCGCCATCTCCCACCAGCGCCACTACGGGTAGATCTGGCCGGGCTAGCTGCGCCCCTAATGCCGCAGGCAGCCCGTAGCCCAATGTGCCGTAACCGGTGGATGCATTGAAATAGCGGCGTGGCGCAGGCTGACTGACGAGGTGATTTCCGGCATACACCGGGGCGGTGGAGTCGCCCACTAGAATCGCGTTAGGTAAGTGGTCGGCCAGCGTTGCATAGAGTGGGACAAAATCGCTAAACGCGGGATCGTTGGCCAAATCTAAAGCGTTCAGAGCAGTGGCGGTCCGCTCGCCGCCCTGACGCTTCAGCGGCTCAGAAAAATGCATTAGCAGAAGCTCCAAACTGCGCCCGGCATCGCCCACCAAACCAAGCGTGGTGCGCTGATTGCGCACCAGCTGCTCGGGATCAACGTCGATACGAATCAGCGTGCCGTTGAGGTGAAAACCGTCGTCAAAAACGACGTCATAGTCGGTTTCGCCCAACTCGGTTCCTACTGCCAGAATCACATCCGCCTTAGCGGCTAGTGCCCTCACGGCGGGCAGAGCAGCATTGGCTCCTAAGTCCAGCGGGTGATCACGACCCAGCAGTCCCTTAACGTTGATGGTGGTCACCGTGGGGGCATCCAGTTGCTCAACTAATGCTCTTGCGGCTTCCGGCGCTGAAACGCAGCCGCCGCCCAATAGCACCAGGGGCTGCTTCGCTGCTTTTAGTAAGCGTGCAGCCTCGGCCAAGCCTTCTGGGTCAGGTGCAGCGCGGTAAAGCGTGGGCGCTTGCCAACTAACCGGAACGTTGACCGGCGCATTGAACAGATCGATAGGGATTTCGATATGCACCGGGCCTGGGCGCGCGCCGTTGAAAACGGCAAAGGCGCGGGCCAACACCTCGGGCAGTGTATTGGCATCCAGCAGCGTGTGGCTAAAGCGCGCCACACCACTGATCATCTGCTGCTGGCTGGGCAATTCGTGCAGCCGCCCCTGCCCTAGGCCCAAGGTATCGCGGCGGTTCACGCTGGAGATCACCAGCATGGGGATGGAGTCCGCCAGGGCTTGTCCCATGGCGGTGGCAATGTTGGTCATGCCTGGGCCGGTGATAATCAGGCACACGCCTGGCTTCCCGCTAGCGCGGGCATAGCCGTCGGCCATAAACCCCGCGCCCTGCTCATGGCGCGGGGTTATATGCTGCACATCGCTACCTTCCAGCCCGCGATAAAGCTCCACCGTATGCACGCCGGGAATGCCGAACAGAGCACGTACGCCGTAGGTATCGCGTAGCAGACGGATCAGCAAATCGGCGCAGGTCATTGTCTGCTTATCTTTCATCGATAGTCCCTTAGAAGAAAAACGTATGGGCCATAAAGGCGATGATCGGTAACGTAATCGCAGTACGCAGTAAGAAAACCGCCGCTAGTTCCCAAAATTTGATAGGGATTTTCGACTTAAGCAACAGCGCTCCAATTTCTGACATATACACCAACTGCGTCATTGAGAGGCAGGCAATCACAAAACGCGTCAGCTCGCTTTCAATGTTGGTCGCCAATACCGCAGGCAGGAACATATCGGCAAATCCCACCAGCGTTGCTGGAGCGGCGGCCTGTGCTTCAGGGATACGCAGCAGCTCCAGCACTGGCACCATAGGGTAGGAGAGCCATGTAAACAGCGGAGTAAACTCTGCCAAAATCAGCGCGACGGTGCCGATAGCAAAGACCAGCGGCAGTAACGTTAGGAAAATGTCGATAACGTTGAACAGCGCTATACGGGCTAATTCACGCGGCCCAGGCGCACTGCCTGCACGGCGAGTTGCCTGCAGCAGGCTGTAACGAAATAGGCCTACATTTTCAGTGCGTTCTTCACTCAACTGGCAACCGACCGGCTCATAGTAATCATCAGGTTTACGCGACAGCGGCGGGATCCGCGACACGATGACCGCAGCAATTAAACCTGATACCACTACAGTGAAATAGAACTGCACGAAAAGGTGGTTAAGATCAACAAAGTTGGTCACTAGCAGGCTGAAGGCGATGGAAGCGACCGAAAAGTTAGTTGCGATCACCGATGCTTCGCGGCCGTTGTAGTAACCCTGCTCGTATTGCTGAGCGGTGATCAGCACGCCAACGGTCCCCGACCCCATCCATGACGCAGTGGCATCAATCGCGCTGCGCCCCGGCAGGTTAAAGATGACCCGGAACGGCTTACGCACCATGGTGCCAATAAACTCCATAAAGCCGAACTCGACCAGAAAAGGCAGTAGCAGCGCGGCAAAGAAAAAGAACGTCAGTAGCACGGGTGCCAGATCATTAAGCATCACTCCGCCCGTGTAAGACGCTGTGACAACTTCGGGGCCGAACTGGAAAAACGTCATGATGACGAAGATCGCACCGAGTATCCGCAGCGCTACCCAAATAGCCCCCACGTCGAACATGTCTTTGAAGTGGCCTTGCTGTGCCCAGCTAGGCTGTGCGAGCTTCACATAGAGCGTCACGATGACGGATAGACACAGCACACATAGTGCAATCGCGGGCAGTGCAGCGCCCAAAAGCGACTGCAGGCCATCGGCCATTAACCCCATGCCGATATTGATCGAATCACCGACTTGAAACGGGACCAGAAAAAGCAGTACGCCCATCAGCGATGGCAGCAAAAACTTTAGAAGATGTGCTCGGGGGATCAATGAAGACGAAGTGGGTTCTTCCGACTTCGCTTGTGAATAAGACATACGATTCACCTATTGGATGTGATTATTGGAGGTGGGCTGGCGGCGTCCTGAAGGGAAGCGCGGCTCCCCTTCTTATGTTTTGTCATCTGCGCCTTGTTAGGTCAGCGCTTTTTCACGAACACGTGCATGCTAGGTTTAGGCGTTACGCTTGACGCCCGGCAGTACGCAGAGCATTTCATACAGCAGCGTGGCACCCATCAGCGCCGTATTACCGCTGGGGTCATAAGGTGGTGATACCTCTACTAGGTCACCACCGACGATGTTCAAGCCAGCGGTGCCCCGCACAATTTCCAAACCTTGGGCGGATGTCAGGCCGCCCATTTCCACAGTGCCGGTGCCAGGGGCAACGGAGGGGTCTAAGCCATCGATATCAAAGCTGATATACACCGGGATATCGCCCATCTGCTCACGCACTTCCGCCATCAATGGCGCCAGCGAGCGGTGCCAGCACTCCTCAGCCTGCACCACACGGAAGCCCTGCTCGCGGCACCAGTCGAAATCTTCAGGGGCATAACCGGTCCCGCGCAGGCCAATTTGCACGACCTTGTTATGGGCGAGTAACCCTTCCTCCTGGGCACGACGGAACGGCGTGCCGTGCGCAATGGGTTCGCCAAACATGTGCTCGTTCACATCCGCATGGGCATCGATATGAATTAGCCCCACCGGGCCGTGTTTTTTCGCTATGGCACGCAAAATGGGCAGCGTCAGAGTGTGCTCGCCGCCCAGCGTTAGCGGAATGCAGTCGTGCTTGAGCACGTCGTCATAGAAGGCGGTGATGATGTCGACGCTTTTCGGCAGGTGAAAGGTGTTGATGGGCACATCGCCGATATCCGCCACCTGTAGGCTTTCAAACGGCGCGGCACCTGTTGCCATGTTATAAGGGCGCAACATGCGCGACTCATCGCGAATCTGGCGTGGCCCTAGGCGCGTACCCGGGCGGTTCGATGTACCGATATCCATGGGTATACCGATAAACGCCGCATCCAGCCCTTCAGCACTCTCTTGCGTGGGCAGGCGCATCATGGTGGCAGGCCCCGCAAAGCGCGGCATGGTGTTGCCGCCCAGCGGCTGATTAAAGTCCGACATCATTTTCTCCTTGGATTTATTATGGCCAGCCTGACGGGCCTAGCGCTTTAGCGATTTATCTAGCTCATACACAGGTACTGCACAGACCATGCCAAGTCACCTGCGCTGATAAATAGGGAGGTTTACCGCCCCATCGATGCAAAAATGAATCGCAACGCCAATGAAATGATGCAAAAATGAATCAATGAGTCATATTTGCATTATCCTGTTCATCTAACGATACAAAAGCCGGTGCGGTAGATAAGGAAGACGCATGAGTGAAATCGACAGGCGCGTACTGCAAACCATCGTGGAAACCGCCAATGACCACTTCTTTATCGTCAGCGGCGACGGTCAGATTATGGATATCAGCCCCGGTGCCGAGGCGGTATACGGCGTATCACGGGAGGAGCTGCTTTCCAGCAGCGTTCAACAGCTCCAGGCCGCCGGTGTTCTGAAACCGTCCATCACCATGGAAGTCATCCGCACTCGACAGCCCGCTCAGCTAATGCAAATCACCGGCACGGGCCGCCGCGTCATTGCCGAAGCCTACCCCGTGTTCGCCAACGGCAAGCTGGAGCGCATTGTCAGCCGCTCACGGGATTTGACCGACCTTCAGCTGCTGCAGGACGAATACGCTCTGCTGCAAAAACGTTTTAGTGAACACTTGAAACGCAGCCAGGCCGCCCCCGATGCCGAAGAGCAAGCGCTGGATGCTGCGCTGGACCACCTTCAGGTCAGAAGCCATGTGATGCGGGAAATCGCCCTGTTGCTCAAGCGCGTGGCATCATCGGATGCCAACGTGCTGATGCTGGGGGAGTCTGGCGTGGGCAAGACAGCCTTTGCCAAGCAGCTCCACCGCTGGAGCGAGCGCCATCATGGCCCGTTCATCGAGGTCAACTGCGCAGCGATCCCGGAAAACCTGTTCGAGTCGGAGATGTTCGGCTACCAGCCCGGCGCCTTCAGCGGTGCCGCGCGGCAAGGCAAGGCCGGACTGCTGGAGCAGGCCGAAGGGGGCACGCTCTTTCTGGATGAAATTGGCGAGCTGCCACTGCTGATGCAGACCAAACTGCTGAAAGTGATTCAAGATGGCAGCTTGACCCGGTTGGGCGACACGCGGGCTCGTCGCGTCAATTTCCGGCTGGTCGTGGCGACCAATCAGGACTTGGCCAAACGGGTCGAAACCGGCCTGTTCAGGCTCGACCTCTACTATCGTCTGAACGTCATCCCCATCACGCTGCCCCCGCTACGCGAGCGCCGCGAAGACATTCCCGTGCTGGTGGAAGCCTGCCTGACCCGGCTGAACCACCGCTATGGCCGCCAAAAAATCATCAGTAACCCGGCCTGGTCGACGCTGATGGGCAGCGACTGGCCCGGCAACGTGCGGGAGCTGGAAAACTGGCTGGAAAGAGCCTGGCTCTCAAGCCCCGGCGACCAGATCGAAGCGCCCGCGGCACCTTCGGCCTCTGAGCCACCCGACACACCGCTGCCCACTGCGTGGCTGACGTCCCCAGCGGCGTCTCTGCAACAGGACGAAAGCCTGAAGGAGTACCTGGCGCGCATCGAGCGCGAGACCTTGAGCCAACTGTGCGGCACTCTGCCCAGCACGTATGCCATCGCCAAACGTTTGGGCATCAGCCAATCCAGCGTCGTGCGCCGCCTGCAGCATTACGGCATCAAGATCACCCCGTGATCGCCTCACGACATCAACCTGACATCCAGGCGTCATACAAACGCAACACCTTGCTCTCACTATAGATCGTCGCCACGCATGACGGATGAGAGCCATGAACCAATCGCGCATTCGCCTGGCAGGCGTCTCCAAGCACTGGGGCGCGACCACGGCAGTCAACGACATTTCCTTCGATATCCAGCCTGGGCAGTTCGTCATTCTGCTGGGGCCGTCAGGCTGTGGAAAATCCACCACGCTGCGCATGATCGCAGGTTTGGAAGAAGCCAGCGGCGGGGAGATTCATATTGGTGAGCGCGATGTGACACGCCTGCCACCTGGCGACCGTGGGCTGAGCATGGTGTTTCAGTCCTATGCGCTATTTCCGCATTTGAGCGTGGCCGACAACATCGTCTTTGGCCTGCGCAGCCGGAAGGTAGCGAAGGCAGAACGGCAGCAGCGCCTGGCCCAGGTGGCCGAGCTGGTGGACCTGACGGATTACCTGCACCGCAAACCGGCCCAGCTTTCCGGCGGCCAGCGTCAGCGGGTGGCGCTGGCGCGAGCGATTATCTCAGAGCACCCCATCTGTTTGATGGATGAGCCGCTGTCCAACCTAGATGCGCGGCTGCGCAGCGATATGCGCAGGGAGATCAAAGCCCTGCAATCACGACTCGATATGACGGTGGTTTACGTCACTCACGACCAGGTGGAGGCCATGAGCATGGGAGACCGTGTGATCTTGATGCAACAGGGACATATCGTGCAGGACGGCACACCCGACGCGCTTTATAACCAGCCCGCCAGTGCGTTTGCCGCCAGCTTTATTGGCAGCCCGGCCATGAACCTTTTGCCTCTAGTGCAAGGTGACCAGGGGGCCGTTATCGAGGGCGAACCCTCGACCCCAGTGGCCCCCATGGAGGCCGCCGGGGGTCAGTTGGGCGTGCGCCCTGAAGATATCGAACTGCGCCCAGCATCCGAGGCAGGCATTCCGGCCCAGGTACTCAGCGATGAGTACTTAGGTGCCGACACGATTGCCCATGTCGCCGTTGGCAATCACACCGTGCGCGTTCGTCTAAGCGGTAAGCAAGCGCTCTCTGGTAAGCCCTGCAAACTCTACTGGACGCCAGATAGCGCCCATTTGTTTGATCAACAGGGTCTGCGTCAGCAAGCGTTAGCGCCTCTTGCCTTACCCGCTTCGCATCGAAGCGTACCGCGCCCGCCCGCAGTGGGCTCTTTCCAACACTGACCGCTCTCATCCTGACAACATCACAAACACTTGTGGAGTCTCTCATGAGTTCTCAGTTCTCTTTTGCAATGACAGCCATCGCCGCAGCACTGTTAGGTGCCGGCCACGCCAGCGCTAACAGTGTCGACTTGACGATGTACTACCCTGTTTCAGTAGGTGGCGCACTGACCGAGGTCGTTGACAACTTGGTGGAAGAGTTTGAAAGCGAACACCCGGACATCAACGTAGAAGCCATCTACGCGGGCAACTACGACGACACCCGAGTACGCGCCATGTCCGCCATGGAAGCGGGTGATACGCCTCAGCTATCGGTGCTGTTCTCCATCGACCTGTACGAACTGATTGAGCAGAACGCCATTGTGGCCTTTGACGACCTCATCGAAACCGAGGAAGAGCAAGCGTGGCTGGAGAGCTTCTACCCCGGTCTGATGGAGAACGGTCAGCTGGATGGCAAAACCTACGGCATCCCCTTCCAGCGCTCCACTATCGTGCTGTTCTGGAACAAAGACGCCTTTGAAGCCGCTGGCCTAGACCCCGAAACGCCCCCTGAGAACTGGGAAGAGATGGCTGAAATGGCCGCCACCGTGCGGGAAGCCTCCAACGGTGAACAGTGGGGCGTGATGGTGCCTTCCACCGGCTACCCTTACTGGATGTTTCAGGCCTTCGCTTTTCAGAACGGCCATCGCTTGATGAGCGACGATGGTACGGAAGTTTATTTTGACGACCCGGCCGCTGTTGAAGCGTTGGAGTACTGGGTGTCGCTGGCCACCGAGCACAATGCCATGCCCGATGGCACCATCGAGTGGGGTACGCTGCGCCAAAACTTTATCGAGCAGTCCACCGCGATGATGTGGCACACCACGGGCAACCTGACCGCCGTGCGCAACGAGGCCAATTTTGATTTTGGCGTCGCCATGCTGCCCATGAAGACCCAGCGCGGCAGCCCCACCGGTGGCGGCAATTTTTATATCTTTGAAGATGCCAGTGAAGAAGAGCAGCGCGCGGCGATGACCTTCATCCGCTGGATGACCGCCCCCGAGCGTGCCGCCGCGTGGTCGATTGAAACCGGCTATATGGGCGTTAGCCCCGCCGCTTATGACACCGATGCATTGCAGCGCTACGTGGCAGAGTTTGCTCCCGCCGCCGTGGCCCGGGACCAGCTCGAACATGGCACTGCTGAGCTCTCTACCTACCAGGGTGGCCGCGTGCGCCGTGCCTTAGATAACGCCGTGCAGGCCGCGCTGACGGGCCAAATGAGCCCTGCCGAAGCGCTGAGCCAGGCCCAGCGTGAGGCCGATGCCGCGCTACGCCGCTATGCACAGTAAGTGTCACTAGGGTTACGTTTCCATGCTCGCCGGGGTTCGCCCCGGCTTTTTCTCATCACGGCTGCCTTATGAACCTGAACGCCCATCGAACGATGCAGCTTTACGGTGCCCTACTGCTCCTTCCAGCGGCGCTGCTGCTCAGTACCTTTGCCTACCTGCCCACGATCACCACCGTGATCAACAGTCTTTTTTTGCCCGGCTTTCGCGGCGAACCCACCGCCTTTGTCGGGCTCGACAATTATCGCGTGCTGCTGGACGACCCCACGTTCTGGAAGGTAGCCCGCAACAACCTGCTTTACGCCCTGGGTACGATTCCCACATCCATTGCGCTGGCCCTCGGCATGGCGCTATTTGTGAACGGCAAGCTGCCAGGGCGTGGGCTGGTACGCATGGCTTACTTCACACCCACCATTTTGCCCATGATCGCCGCCGCCAATATCTGGATGTTTTTCTATGCCCCGCAGATAGGGCTATTTAACAAGCTGCTTGGCGCGTTAGGTTTTTCTGGCGTGAACTGGCTGGGCGACCCCAGCGTAGCGCTTGGGTCGGTCATCGTGATGTCGGTGTGGAAAGAGGCGGGGTTTTTCATGATCTTCTACCTTGCCGCGCTACAGGCCATCCCCCCGGAGCTTAAGGAAGCCGCTGACCTGGAGGGCACGAGCCGTTGGAGCTTCTTTTGGCGAGTGACCTTTCCCCTGCTGATGCCCACCACGCTGTTCGTGCTGATCAATGCGCTGATCAATGCAGTGCGGGTGGTCGACCACCTGTTCATTCTCACCAAGGGCGGGCCCAATAACGCCACCAACCTGCTGCTGTACTACGTCTATGAGAATGCCTTTTCGTTCTTTGACCGCACCATGGCGGCCACCATCACCGTGGTGATTCTGCTGGTGTTGGCCGTGGTGGCCACGCTGAAGTTCACGATTCTAGATCGCAGGACGCACTACCAATGAATACGCCCGCTACCTACGCGCCCCGCTCACGTTTCTACTACTCACTTCCAGCGCTGGAAACAGTAGCGGCATGGATGCTCGCAGTTATTTGGATTTTCCCACTGCTGTACGCCTTTTGGGCCGCCTTCCATCCCAGCGAATTTATGGTGAATTTCGAGCTATTCGCCCCGCTCACGCTGGAGAACTTCACCAACGCCTGGGCTCAGGCACCCTTTGGGCGCTACTACCTGAATACCTTTGCCCTCGTCACTGGCGTTGTCGTTGCCCAGTTCGTGGTGTGTACGCTGGCGGCGTTTGCCTTTGCCCGCTTTCCCATTCCCGGTAAGAACCTGCTGTTCATGCTGGTACTGATTCAGCTGTTCGTGTTTCCCGAAGTGCTGATCGTCGAAAACTACCGTATCGCCAGCGAGCTGGGGCTGATCAATACCATCACCGGCATTGGCCTGCCCTACGTGGCCAGCGCCTTCGGCATTTTCCTGCTGCGTCAGACCTTCAAGACCATCCCCCGAGAGCTGGAGGACGCCGCCCGTATCGAGGGCTGTGGCTGGCTGGAAATTTTGTGGAAGGTCTACGTGCCGCTGGCCAAGCCCACCTATCTGGCCTACGGGCTGGTGTCGATCAGCCACCACTGGAACAACTTCCTGTGGCCGCTAGTGGTGACCAACTCCGTGGAAAGCCGCCCGCTGACGGTAGGATTGGGCGTGTTCTCCGCGCCAGAAACCGGCGTCAATTGGGCCACCGTCAGCGCTGCCACGCTGCTGAGTATTGCGCCGCTGCTGGTGGCTTTTCTGCTGTTCCAGCGCCAGTTCGTGCAGTCGTTTTTACGGGCGGGGATTCGCTAACCCAACTCACTCGGGTTTTCGTGCGACAATTCTCCTTCACGCACACGACAAGGAGAGCAGCGATGCACGACGACTCGGCAGCCCTCAAAGTACTGCGGGAAGTCTTTGGCTTTGAGCGCTTTCGTGGCCCGCAGCAGGCCATCATTGAGCATGTGATGGCCGGAGGCGATGCGCTGGTGCTGATGCCCACCGGCGGCGGTAAATCGCTGTGCTATCAGATCCCTGCGCTGCTACGTGAAGGCACCGCGATTGTGGTCTCGCCGCTGATCGCGCTGATGCAGGACCAGGTGGCCGCGCTGATCCAGAACGGGGTGCGCGCCGCCTACCTGAACTCCAGCCTTGAGATGCATGAGGCGATGGAGGTGGAGAACCGCCTGCGTGCAGGCGAGCTGGACCTGCTCTACATCGCGCCCGAGCGGCTGGCCACGGCACGCATGCAGATGCTGCTCGAGCAGACACGCATCGCGCTGTTCGCCATCGACGAGGCCCACTGCGTTTCCCAATGGGGGCACGATTTCCGCCCCGAGTATCGCCAGCTCTCCCACCTGCACCAGCGTTTTCCCGACGTGCCGCGCATCGCGCTCACCGCCACCGCCGACGTGCCTACCCGGCACGACATCATGGAGCACCTGCAGCTTCAGGAAGCCGCGCTCTACAACAACGGTTTCGACCGCCCCAATATTCGCTACCACATCGCGGAAAATCAGGGCAATGCCAAAGAGCAGCTGCTGAGTTTCATCCGCGAACACCACGACGGCGAAGCGGGCATCGTCTACTGCCTCTCTCGGCGCAAGGTGGAGGAGACCGCCGCTTGGCTGGCTCGCCAGGGGTTGACCGCGCTGCCCTACCACGCCGGGCTGCCCGCCGAGCAGCGCCAGCAGCACCAAACCCGCTTTCTGCGCGAAGACGGCGTGGTGATAGTCGCCACCATCGCTTTTGGCATGGGCATCGACAAACCCGACGTGCGTTTCGTGGCGCACCTCAATCTGCCCAAAAGCATCGAAGCCTACTACCAGGAAACCGGCCGCGCCGGGCGCGATGGGCTGCCCGCCGATGCCTGGATGGCCTATGGCCTGCAGGACGTGATCACCCTGCGCCAGATGCAGCAGGACTCCAGTGCCGCCGACCAGCAAAAGCGCATCGAACAGCAGAAGCTCGACGCCATGCTAGGGCTATGCGAGATCATCAGCTGCCGCCGTCAGGCGCTGCTTCACTACTTTGGCGATTCATTAGACGAACCCTGCGGCAACTGCGATAACTGCCTCACCCCGCCTGACACCTGGGAGGCCACGGTGGCTGCGCAGAAGGCGCTGTCGTGTGTCTACCGCACCGAGCAGCGCTTTGGCGTCACTTATCTGGTGGATGTGCTGCTCGGCAAGCGCAACGAGCGTATCAGCCGCTTTGGTCACGACAGCCTGAGCACCTTCGGCATCGGCCAGGAGCTCACCGCCAGCGAGTGGAAAGCACTCTTTCGGCAGCTGATCGCCAGCGGCTATTTGAGCGTGGATATGGAGGGCCATGGCGCGATCAAGCTCACCGCCAACGCCAGGCCCATACTGCGCGGCGAGCAACGTCTCACCCTGCGCAAACCCAGCAAGCCCGCGCGACGCGGAGCCAAAGGGGCATCTGCCGCCAAGGGCCACGGCGTACTGTGGGAAGCGCTGCGCCAGCATCGCAAAGCGCTGGCCGATGCCCAGGGCGTACCCGCCTACGTGATCTTCAACGACGCTACCCTGGCCGAGCTGGTAGCGCAAAAACCGCAAACGCTGCAGGCGCTGGGCACCATCTCGGGCATCGGCGCGCGCAAACTGGCCGATTACGGCGAAGGATTTCTGGCGGTGGTACTGGCGCACCCCAATGAGCCCGAAACGCCCACCGACATCGGCAATAGCGCCATGGAATCCGCCACGCTGCTGCGCCAGGGGCTAACCCCCGAACAAGTCGCCGAGCAGCGCGGGCTGGCCGCCAACACGGTCTACCGCCATTTGAGCGATGCCATTCAAGGCGGCGAACTGAGCCTGGAAGAGGTGGTCAACCTGGACCAAGCAACCCTGGCACAGATTCACGCAGCGTTTGAGCAGTTTCCAGACCAAGGGCTGAAAGTGGTGTTCGAAGCGCTGGAGGGCCGTATTGATTACCCGGTTCTGCACTGCGTGCGGGCATCCATGGCTGCCAAGCGTTAACGCCCACCAAATAATCGTATTTTTTAAAAATCGCTCATTTGGTGTATTCTCTATTCAAGAGAGGAGAAAGCGATATGGCCATTCAGCACAACACCGCTACCAAGCGCCGTGACATGGGAGCCGCTGCCATGCGCACGTATCCCAACATATCCCGCCGCTGGGGGCTGAAAGAGAGCGAAGCCGCCTTATTACTCGGCGTGCCCGACTCCACTTACCGGCGTTGGAAGCAAACTCCCGAGCAAGCCCGCCTGGATGCCAACCATCTTGAGCGCATGTCGTTGATTCTGGGCATCTACAAGGCGCTGCATATCCTGCTCCCCAATCAGGAGGCCGCCGATAGCTGGCTAAAACGAGCCAACAGCAACCCACTGTTTGCCGGTCACACGCCCATGGAACGCCTGTTAAGTGGTCACGTTTCCGACCTCTATGTCGTTCGGCAGCACTTGGATGCCGCACGTGGAGGGGGCCATGTATGAACTTCCCGCTCAGCAACGTCACATGGCGGCCAAGCTACCGCGTTATCCCTTCGCGCTTCCCTCCGATTGATCTGTTCGAAGGCGTCAATAGCCACACTGACGACTGGGACCTGCTTAACGAACTGGAAGGCGAGACCTCTGCTAGGCTTCGTGAAGAAATGGGCGCGATCCATCTGGTGCGCGACGGCGACCGCCGGTATGGGCCTGGATGGACACCCGTCATGGCGGCGTTTTGTCATTTCCCTGCCTCCGGTTCGCGGTTTAGCGATGGCACCTTTGGTGCCTACTACTGCGCACTCACCGAAGCCACCGCCATTGCAGAAACCCTGTACCACGCAGAGCGCTTCATGGGGGAGTCCAACGAGCCGCCCATGATGCTGCAGCAGCGCGTCTATCTCTCCGATTTGATGGGGCAACTGATTGACTTGCGGGGCCACCGCGACGCAGAGCCCCTACTCACCCCAGACAGCTGGTCTGCCGGGCAAGCCCTGGGCAGAAACGCTTGGGAGCAGCAGGCAGATGGCATCGTTTACCCCAGCGTTCGCGACCCCGATGGCGAGTGCGCCGCAGTGCTAAGACCCCCGGTACTCTCCGCCACGCGGCAAGGCCGTCATCTCGGTTATGATTGGGACGGTCAGCGCATTCGGCACGTTTATGAGCTAACGCTTCTAAACTGAGCCTGCCTGACCGCTAGCGCCATCCTCGCAGATGCTCGCCCCGTGCAATCGCCGCTGAGTCAAACACGCCAGTATCCAAAATCCAGGCGGTGACTAGCTTGGCGGGCGTCACGTCGAAGGCTGGGTTCCACACCGGTGCATCGCTGGGCGCCCACACCACCTCGCCAAACGCGCCGGCGGCACCGCGCACCTCCGCGCCATCGCGCTGCTCGATGGGAATCGCCGCGCCGGTCGCGCAGGCGGGGTCGACCGTGGTGTAGGGGGCAACCACATAGAACGGCACCTGATGGTAGTGCGCCGCCACCGCCAGCATGTAGGTGCCCACTTTGTTGGCAAAGTCACCGTTGGCGCAGATGCGGTCCGCGCCGACCATCACTTTATCCACCTTGCCCGCCGCCATTAAGCTGGCCGCCATGCTGTCGGTGATTAGCTGGTAGGGAATGCCTAAATCGGCCATTTCCCACGCGGTTAAACGCCCGCCCTGGAGCAGCGGGCGGGTCTCATCTACGTAGACATGCAGATCTATGCCGCGTTGTTTGGCGATGGCCAACGCGCCAATCGCGGTGCCCACTCCGGCAGTGGCCAGCGCTCCGGTGTTGCAGTGGGTCAGCACCCGGTCGCCGGAGGCCAGCAGGTCGGCGCCCCGCTCGGCCATGCGTTGGCACAGCGCGCGGTCCTCTTCGAACAGCGCCTTGGCACGTTCGGCCAGGGCGTTAGCGCCCTGGGCAAAGCAGGCTTCCATGGCGTCCAGGCAGTACATCAGGTTCACTGCCGTGGGTCGCGTCGCCCGTAAGCGGTCGCTGACGGCTTGCCACTCGGATTCGGGATGGCGAGCGGCGTACTGGGCCAGGACAAAGGCGGCGCTTAAGCCAATCAGCGGCGCACCGCGAATGGCGAGGTGTTTGACCGCGTGCTGCCATGCGTCGGGGGAGTCGCAGCGCACCCACTCTTCGGCCTGGGGTAGCCGAGTTTGGTCCAGATACTCAAGCGCGTCGGCATACACCCGTAAACTGCGTGACTGTAAATTAACCATGAGGGACTCCTTGGGTATTGGACGAGCAGAACAGCGGCACGGCTTATCAGGCGCGAAGCTTATCATATAGAATGGCTGCCACTAGACGAGGCGATGCTGACCCGATGAACACCTTACACACCGAACTGCTGGACGCCATCTGCTGGGCGGCACAGCAAGGCTGGACCCCCGCCACCGGCGGCAACTTTTCTGCGCGTACCGAGGCGGGCTATTTAGTCACCGCCTCCGGGCGGGATAAAACCCGTATCCAGGCGGATGACCTGCTGCTGTGTGACCTGGAAGGCCGTGTGCTGGAAGGCAACGGCAAACCCAGCGCCGAAAGTGACCTACACGCCGCGCTGTACCGGCTAGACCCAAGCATTCACTGCGTGCTGCACACCCACACCGTGGCCAGCACCGTGCTGTCGCGACGCTTTCCCGATGGCATCGAACTGAGCGGTTTCGAGATGCAAAAGGCGTTGGCGGGCAATGTGACGCATGATGCGACGATTCTTTTGCCGGTGGTGCCTAACTCCCAGGATATGGAGGAGTTAGCAGAGCACGTTCGCCAAGGCTGGCCGATGCCCTGGGGCTTTTTGGTGGCAGGCCACGGCATTTACGCCGTGGGCGACAGCATTGCCAGCTGCCGCCGCCATCTGGAAGCGATTGAATTTTTACTTGCCTGTGTACTGGAAGAGAGCCGGTGGCCCCAATGAGCAACCCAACCGTTCGCGCTATCGTGACCGATATCGAAGGCACCACCACCGATATCAACTTCGTTCACAAAGTGCTGTTCCCCTATGCCCACGCCAAGCTGCCTGACTTTCTGCGCGAGAACGCAGAGGCACCGGCGGTGGCCGAGCAGATCCAAGCCGTGCGTGATGTCATGCAGGACGCCGACGCCTCGCTGGAAGCGGTCATCGCCACGCTGCTGCACTGGATCGACACCGACCAGAAAGTGACGCCGCTGAAAGCCCTGCAGGGCATGGTATGGGCCGACGGCTACCAGCGCGGCGACTTCACCGGCCATTTATACGCGGATGTGGCGCCAGCGCTGCGCCAGTGGCAGGCGGAAGGCAAGGCGCTGTATGTGTACTCGTCAGGCTCGGTGCAGGCGCAGAAGCTGCTGTTTGGCTACAGCGATGAAGGCGATTTGACCCCGCTGTTCAGCGGCTACTTCGACACCCATGTTGGCCATAAGCGCGAGGCCGCCTCGTATCAGCGTATCCTCGACACCCTTGACCTGCCGCCCGCATCGGTGCTGTTCTTGTCAGATGTCGTCGAAGAGCTGGATGCGGCCCAGCAGGCGGGCATGCAAACGCTACAGCTGGTGCGTGAAGGCACCCAGGCGGGCACCCGCCATCCGTGCGTCACCCGTTTCGACGAGATCCACCTGTAACGTTTCTGTCTCGTCACTTTCAAGGAGAGCTTACGATGTCGCAACTCAAAGTATTTGCCGATAACAATCCCCATGATGCCCTCATCGACACCACCGACGGCGAACGGATTACCGCTGAGCTAAACCAGGTAGGCGTACTGTTCGAGCGCTGGGCAACCCCAGGCGAGATTGCCGACGATGCTACCCAGGAAGAGATCCTGGCGCTTTACCAGGAAGATATCGACCGGGTAAAAGCCAAGGGCGGCTACCAGACCGTCGACGTGCTGCACATGGTGCCCACCCACCCGGACAAGGAAGCGATGCGCCAGAAGTTCCTGAACGAGCACCGCCACCATGAAGACGAAGTTCGCTTCTTCGTCAAAGGCCAGGGGCTGTTCTGCCTGCACATCGACGACAAGGTCTACCAGGTGCTCTGCACCCGCAACGACCTGATCAGCGTGCCCGCCAACACCCCGCACTGGTTCGACATGGGCCCCGAGCCGGAATTCACCGCGCTGCGCTTCTTCGACAATGTGGAAGGCTGGGTCCCCCACTGGACCGAAAGCGACATCGCCGGAAAATTTGATCGTTTGGATCAGCTTTAACGTGTGAAGGCGGCTATCGCCGCCCTCGCGGGTGCCTCATTTGCTCGTACCTCGCAAGATTCGTTACGCCGCGCTACATGGCTTCGCCGAACTCCAGGTGGGGCATTCGTAGCGCGGCGTAAGCGGAGCGCACCCGCGAAGCACCGCAAAGCGGTGCCGAAGGTGCCACCTAAAGTGCTTACAGCACTGATTTCTGACTGTATGCCTTGGCTAAAGCCACTAGCGCATTGAGATCACAGTAAGCTTGCGGCTCCATGATTAGCGCTTGGCCCATCAGCACGTTGCGTGCTTCCAGCTTGGCGCGCAGGGCAGTGTCTTCGATCTCTTCGAAGTCGGCATTGTGGGCCAGCGAGAGCACGCGGCGGTGCATTTCGATGCCGCAGTAGGCCAGCGCATCTTCACGGATCTCTTCCAGCAGCGCGTCGCAGGCGTCGTCGGCGCTGTTGCCCTGCTCTTCAAACAGCGCTCTGGGGAACAGAATACCGGTGCGCTCGGTTTGCCAGAGGTGGCGAAACTCCTCATCGAAGCGGGTAAAGCAATCGGTGATCACTTCTAAAATCCACGCTTGATACTCCTCCAGGTCACCTTCTTGGCGGTGGGCGGGCTGGCTAAAGTAGGCCATGAAGAAGTTGGCTACCGCCATGCCCAAGTCGAACGCCATCGGGCCGTATTGAGAAAATTCAGGGTCGATGACGCGCACGCTGGTGTCGGTGGCCATGATGGAGCCG
Organism: Halomonas sp. Cn5-12; assembly: GCF_021532545.1. Lineage (NCBI taxonomy): Bacteria > Pseudomonadati > Pseudomonadota > Gammaproteobacteria > Oceanospirillales > Halomonadaceae > Halomonas > Halomonas sp. Cn5-12. The sequence goes on along the minus strand of NZ_JAKGAY010000010.1, from coordinate 48,625 downwards.
GAGTGCAGGTCGCCGTGCAGCATGGTCTCGGTGTTGGCGGTGAACTTCATCAGCAGCCGCTGCACCTTGGCTTTCAGGCGGGCGTTGCGGCGCAGCTCGTCCACCACGGGCGATAGCTCGGGCGTGTGGCGGTTCATCTCCGCGCCGTAGTAGGGGTCGGTAAACACCAGCGATTCGGTGATCGCCGGAATCGCCACGTTGCCAGAGAACAACCCGACATCGGCTTTCTTATCCGGGCTTGCCATGGAGAGTTCAGAGCCGCGAAACGCTGTGCGCGCACAAAACTCACCCAGAGTAGCACCCAGCTCCGCCACGCGTTCGCCGCTGATCAGCTTGCGCCGCAGAATCACATGGGGGTGCAGATACTCCATCACGATCAATGCCTGGGGCTTATCGAAGTAGTACACCTCGGGGGCCACGCCGGGCGCGCGCTTGGCTTGACGCACTAAGGCGTAATATTCGAAATGGGCGCGATAGAGCGGCAGCGGCCAGCTCTCGCCCACCATGCGCACATAGGGCAGTGCCTGCTTGACCACCACGCTGCCGGTGCTGCCTGTCACGATAAACACCAGATTGAGGTTGCCGTCGCCTACTTCACGGATGTGCCACTCGGCGGGGTTGCCACCCACACGGCTGGCGACGGCCTCCACACCGCCTAGCCGTTGGCCAAGGGTATCCACTCCCAACGCTTGATAAGTCTGCTCGTTTGCCACCGATGATTCCTCGCACAAAATGGATGTGTGTTTGTCATACCCCGGCAACGTTGTCAATTCAGTGCAGCATGATGGGGGCGCTACACCACTGGCTGCATCACTTTTTAAAATGCATTTCGCTCAGTACGCTTCTACACACCTTCTCTAACGCTTCGACGCCCCCTACCACGCCGCTTAGCCTATCGCCAACAACGCCAACGCCCCGCAATGCGGGACGTTGGGGCTATTCCATTTACAACACTGGCGTGATTAGCCACCCGCAAAGGAGGCGTACATGATCACCACCAACACCACCAGCACGATACCGGTAGGCACCGCGCCTTTCCACGGGGTGAGATCGACATCGCCGGAGTCTTCCTGCACCCAGTCCGTAGCGCGGGGGCGCAGCTTACCGATCACCAGCATGACCGCCACTAGCAGCACGAACACCGAAGCGACGAAGTGGAACTCGTGCATCACCATGGGCAGCTTGTTGAACGGCGGCACGAAGTAGCCCGCCGCAATCAGCAAACAGCCGCCGACCAGCGCTACTTTCGCGGCCATGGGCGGTACGCGTTTTGTCAGCAGACCCACCAGCACCACGGCAAGAATTGGGATGAAGTAGATCGCGTTCATCTTCTGCAGGTAGCCGAACAGGCTGTCCTGACCCGCCAGCAGCGGCGCAATAATCATGGTGGTAATCGCCATGGTCCAGCCAAACACCTTACCAGACTTCACCACCTGCTCTTCCGTCGCATCTTTTTTCAGCACGCCTTTGTAGATGCCCAGACTGAAGATCGTCGTGGTGCTGTTCAGCGCAGAGTTAAACGAGGAGAGAATGGCCCCGACCATGACGGCGGCAAAGAAGCCGGTCAGGTAAGGCGGCAGCACGTTGAATACCAGGTGGCCATACGCTTCATCGGCGCGAATGCCCTGGTCGGCATACAGGTGGTAGGCAATGATGCCGGGCAGTACCAGGTACAGCGGCCCCAATAGCTTTAGAAACCCTGTGAGCAGTACGCCCTTCTGGCCTTCGGCCAGGTTCTTGGCGGCAAAGGTGCGCTGGATGATTTGCTGGTTGGTGGTCCAGTAGAAGAGGTGAAGCAGCAGCACGCCGGTAAAGATGGTCGAGAACGGTACCTGCTGTTCAGGGCCACCCATGGAGTTGAATTTGCTGGGGGCGCTCTCTTTCAGGATATTCCAGCCCTCCATCACGCCGCTGCCGCCGCTCACCGCCTGTAGTCCAAAGTAAACGATCACGAAGCCGCCAATCAGCAGGCCTACCCCGTTGAGGGTGTCCGATACCGCTACCGTACGCAGGCCGCCAAACAGCGCGTAGACCGCACCAATCAGGCCCACCGCCCATACCGTCGCCCAGAGCAGCGCAGTGTTGGATTCAATGCCGGTCAGGCCCTGTAAGTCCAGCATGCCCTGAAGGCCGATGGCCCCGGAGTAGAGGATGATCGGCAGCAGCACCACCGCGTAGGCAATCAGGAAGATAACGTTGGCAATCAGCTGCGTGCCTGTATCAAAACGGATCGCAAGCAGCTGCGGCAGCGTAGCAATGCCGCTTTTCAAAAAGCGCGGCAGGAAGAACAGCGCCAGCGCCACCAGGGCAATCACGGCGATCACTTCCCACGCCATGACGCTCAAACCATCGGTAAACGCGGACCCGTTCAGCCCCACCATCTGCTCGGTGGAGAGGTTGGTCATCAGCATGGAGGCCGCAATCAGCGGAAAGGTCAGCGTGCGGCCTGCCAGGAAATAGCCGCTGGTGCTGCGGTGGTCATCACGCCGCGTGATGCGCCATGTGACAAAGGCCACCAGGCCCGTAAAAAACAGAAACGATGCCAGGGTTAGGGCATGCATGAGGGGAAGTCCTTCGAAGCGGTCGCGTCTAAAGCGGTGCCCAACACGGGCACGAAGAGCGGTATCAAGCGATACGACACGGTGAGTTTAGGTAAAAATACCAACCATCGCGGGATTCTAAGCAGGTGACACGTCTCATCTATTAGCCTTTAGTCGCAACAAAAGTCAAAAAATAGGTTTTTTTACTACTTACCAAGCGGCGCGACGAAAGGCGATGGATGATTGCCGCTCTCCAGCTAAGCTATGTCACAATGCTGACTGTTGACTGACCACACGTCATTAACCACAAGGATGCACACCGCCATGTTGCACTACCTACAGGGATTACCGTCTTTCTTCGCCTACCTGCTTGGCGCGCTCGCGCTGCTGGTGGCCTTTATGTACTGCTATAGCCGCCTGACCCCTCACCACGAGTGGGCGCTGATTCGAGCGGGCAATGCGGCAGCCGCTACTGCCTATGGCGGTTCTATCCTGGGCTTCACCTTGCCGCTGTACAGCGCCATGGCCCACTCCATTAGTTATATCGACTTTATTCTGTGGGGCGTGGTGGCGTTCGGCGTACAGATCGCCACGTTCTTTGGTGTAAAACTGTTCCTGCGTCGTCAGGGGGAGAGCTTGTCCCAGCACATCACCGAAGGTCATCAGGCCTACGGCACGCTAGTGGGCAGTATCTCGATTGCCGTGGGCTTAATTAACGCGGCTTCAATGACCTGGTAACGGAGCGCCATCATGGAAAAGCAGTCTCACCCTACCCACCTGCCACGTCGTAAACGTAGCGCACGCCTATCGCTTGCGATGATGGGCGCGAGCGCCTTTGGTTTGACCGCCTGCACCCAGCCCGCAGAGGACGAGCACCTCACCGATGTTCGCTTCGACGAGCCCAAAAGCTATCAAGGCGTCGAAGAGTGCGTAGCCGCCAACGTGTACACCCGCAGCGCCTGCGAAGACGCTTACGAGGCCTCTCTAGAGTCCGTGCCACGCTTCGACACCCTAGAAGCCTGCGAAGCTGAACACGGCGAAGGCGCCTGCGCAGCCCCCACCGATGAGCAGGCCCAGGCCGCAGGCGGCGGCAGTTGGTTCATGCCTGCCATGATGGGCTATATGGTCGGTAACATGCTGGCGAATACCAGCCGAGGGCGCTCGTTCGAGCGCGTGTATCAAGAGCCGGTCTACCGCAACCGCCAAAACCAGGGCAACTGGAATGCTGCGGCCAGCCAGGCGACGCAACGGGTCAATCAGCGTAACGAGGCCCTGCGTAGCTCGGTGGTGCAAAACCGCCAAGCCACAACGCGGCGCGGCCTGGGCACACGATCGGCCTCTTGGGGTTCCTAGCATTTTGGGGTATTGACCACCGTTTGGGAGCTACCATGCTGCGCATCAACGTCTCTGAACGCCCGCAATGGAAAGCCCTGGCCAAAGAGCTGGGGTTTCATTTCCATACCATTGATGGCGAACCCTACTGGAAAGAGGACGCCTACTACCAGTTCACCCTGGAGCAGGTGGAGCAAGAGATCGAAGCACCCACCGAAGCCCTGCACGAGATGTGTATGGAGCTGGTTGATAAGGTCTGTCACTCCAATGCCTTAATGCAGCGCCTCGCAATCCCCGAGCATATGTGGGACCTCATCCACCACTCCTGGCGCAGCGGGCAACCGCCCCTCTATGGGCGAATGGACTTTGCCTACTCAGGCAACGGCCCCGCCAAGCTGTTAGAGCTGAATTACGATACGCCCACCTCGCTCTATGAGGCGGGCTTTTTCCAGTGGGTATGGCTGGAGCAGGCGATTGAGCAAGGCATCCTGCCCCGCCACGCCGACCAGTACAACTCGATTCAAGAACGCCTGCTCAATGCCATGGCGCATCTGGGCGACCGCTTGGAAAACCGCACCCTCTACTTCTCCTGTGTAAAAGGCAGCGACGAGGAGCGCGCCACCGTCAGCTACTTGCAGGATATCGCTCTACAAGCAGGCTTACAGGCACCGTTTATCTACATCGAAGACATTGGCGTGGCCCCAGGAGTCGAGCACTTTGTCGATTTGGACGAGCAGCCGATTACCGCCCTGTTCAAGCTCTATCCGTGGGAAGAGATGGCGGTAGAAGCGTTTGGCGAGGCGGTCACGCAACTCAACACCCACTGGTTCGAGCCGCCCTGGAAAGCCGTGCTCTCCAATAAAGGGATTCTGCCGCTGCTGTGGGAAGAGTTTGAAGGGCACCCGAATCTGCTACCAGCGTATTTTGAAAAAGATAGTCACTCGCCGCTGGAAGCAGGCTGGGTGCGCAAGCCGTTTTTCTCACGGGAAGGGAGCAATATCAGTTTGATAACGCCCAGCGGCCAGCAAGAGAGCGTGGGCGGGCCTTACACTGATAACCCGTGGATACGCCAGGCGTACCACCCGCTGCCGCGCTTTGGCGACAAGCACGCGCTAATTGGCAGTTGGGTAGTGGGCGACCGCGCGTGTGGCATGGGCATTCGCGAAGACGTGGGGCGTATTACCAAGGATACGTCGTGTTTTATTCCCCATGCCATTATTTAGTTGCTCGATCATTCTTTTTTCTAGCAACCGATTAAGTGCCTTTTCAAAATTAATCGCGTGATCAGTTCCGTAACCACCGAACCACCCAACGCGCTGGCTAACCCTACGCGATGCCGAGGGGCCATGGCAGCTAGGCATTACCGGCGACAGTGAGATGATGCGCCTGCCCTCCGCCGCGATCTACCCACTACCGCCACTGCTGGCTGCCCGCTCCCGCCATCCGGCGCTGTGCGGCATCGCCCTGGAAGGGGAGCAGCTCACTCTGCTCCTAAACGGAGCTCGGCTAAGCCCACCTTCCGAGGCAAGTTCAACCCACCATCCATAAGCAGCGCACTTGGCTACCTTTCTCCACCTGGCTATGCGGATCAATCACCGCCAGCGCATCGGCCGCAATGCAGGAAGAGAGCACCGCTGAGTTTTGATCATCAAAGGCATCGGCCTCAATGCCCTCGGGCGTAAAGCGCAGCGCCACCCGCATATAGTGCTGGCGCGGGCCGGTGTCGGTGGTAAAGGTCGCGGTGGCGGTTAGGCACGGAAGCTCCGCCAGCGCAGGGCAGCCCAGTAGTGCCCCCATCAGTGGGCGTAGAAATAGCCACGCGCCCACAAACCCCGACACCGGGTTACCCGGCAGCCCCACAAACCGAGCATGACTGCCATCGTCGCGGGGCAAGCGACCCAGCGCTAGCGGCTTGCCGGGACGAATCGCCAGCTTCCACATATCGAGCTGCCCAAGAGACTCCAGCGCCGCTTTGACGTGGTCCTCCTCCCCGACGCTGACGCCACCGGTGCTCACCACTACATCGGCCTCGGCAGCGGCGTGGTTCAACAGCGCCACGGTTTGGGCGTAGTCATCGGGCACGCTCACCAACTGCACCACCTCGGCCCCGAACGTCTCCAGCAGCCGCTTGAGCATTGGGCGGTTGGAGTTATACAGCTGACCCGGTTTTAACGGTGTGCCGGGGTCGACGATCTCATCACCCGTGGAAAGCAGCGCCACCCGTGGGCGGCGTCGTACGCGAACCTCGGTGATGCCCTGCCCCGCCAAATGCCCTAACGCGGCGGCTTCCAAGCGTTCGCCAGCATTGAGCAGCACATCGCCTTGGCGCACGTCGCGGCCCTGCAGGCGAACGTTGTCTCCTTCAGGCACGTCCACGGGGATGAGCGCCTCGCCGTTCTCCTCAGCCACCCGCTCCTGCATCACCACGCAGTCGGCACCTGGCGGAATCTGCCCGCCGGTAAAGATTCGTGCGCAGGTGCCCGCCGCCAATGGCCGTGCCGTACTGCCCGCGGCAATCCGCTGGCTCACCGGCAGCCGCTTACCCGCGTCTAACGCGCACAGCGCATAGCCATCCATCGCACTGTTATCGAACGGCGGCACGTCCAGCGTGGCCGTGACCGGTTCGGCCAGCACGCGGCCAGCGGCGTCGCTCAACGCGACCCGTTCGGCATCGAGCGGCGTCACGTCGGCCAGCAGCGCTTCCAGCGCCGCTTCAATCGGCTGCAGATCAGCCATGCTGCCCCCGACCGGGAATCACCAGGTTGGCAAAGTTGCAGGGCTTATGGCGGCTATCGAGCTGTTCGGCCAGAATGCCATCCCAGCCGGTACGGCACGCACCGGTAGAGCCCGGCAAACAGAACACCACCGTGGCGTTAGCGAAGCCACCCAATGCGCGACTCTGGATCGTGGAGCTGCCGATCTCATCGCCGCTGAGCTGGCGAAAACGCTCACCAAAACCTTCGATACGTTTATCCAGCAGCACCGAGACCGCTTCGGGGGTGGAGTCGCGCCCGGTAAACCCTGTGCCGCCCGTGGTTAGCACCACCTGCACGCCGGGGTCGGCAATCCACTGCGCTACCACCGCACGGATCTGGTAAACGTCATCCGGTACGATCCGCTTATCCGCCAAACGGTGCCCCGCCTCAGTTAGCCGCTGCACCAGCGACTGCCCCGAGCGGTCGGTCTCTTCCGTCCGCGTATCGGAGACGGTGAGCACCGCAATGTTCAGCGCTTCCATGGCATCCATGGCGCTACTCCTTGTGCTCGTTGGGGGAGGCGTTGGCCTTTTTCTTGGCTTGGCGCGCTTCAAGAGCAGCCAGCTGTTCCGGCGTTGCCTCACCCTGGTGATTGGCTTTCCACTCGCTGTAGGGCATGCCGTAGACGTACTCGCGGGCGGCGTCCAGCTCAAGCTCGGTGCCGCGCTCATCGGCGGCGGTCACCAGCCACTTGGAGAGGCAGTTACGGCAGAAATCCGCCAGAATCATCAGGTCGATGTTCTGCACATCTTTATTGTCGTCCAGATGCTTAAGCAAGCGCCGAAAGGCGGCGGCTTCCAGCTCAGTGCGGGTGGTGGCATCCAGTTCGTCAAATGTCGCCATGGTGATTCCTCTTTCAAAAGTCATTGGAGTGCAGCATAACAAAAGACACCGCCCGAAGGCGGTGTCGAAGGGCGTTCACGTCCACTTATCTCGACGGCGTGACTCAGCTTGGCTTGGCTGCTGAAGGCTCACCGCTGCCGCCCGCTTTACGCGCGGCCAGCTCCTCTTCACTAACGGTCTGATCTTTAACCGCTTCATACCACAGGTTGTGGTGTTCTTTAGCCCAGGTTTCATCCACGTAGCCGGTGGTCATGCCCTCCAGCGACCCTTCGGTCCCTACCGTACCGATGTAGATGTGCCCCAGCGCCACGGCGGTCAAGCCCAGCGCGCCCACGGCATGGATGATGTTGGCCCACTGCATGGTATCGCGGCTCTGCCCGTAGTTCGGGAAGTCGAGCACGAAGCCACTGGCCACGACCAACAGCCCTGCGGTAGCCAGCAGCCAGTACCAGGCTTTTTCACCGCCGTTGGCAAAACCTGCATCCGGGTGGCCTTTACCGACCAGGCCGCCGCCCTGCTTGAACCACTGCAGGTCATGCTTCTTGGGGATATTGTCCTTCAGCAGCTTGACCAGCAGCACGATCAGCAGAATGCCGAACAGTGGCCCCAGGTAGTTGTGAAGCACCTTGGAGGCCGCAATCATCCAGGCCCATACTGCGTCGCCAAACAGCGAGCGGAAGACGAACTTGCCATACAGCAGGTTGAGACCGGTCAGCGCCAGGGTGATGAACAGCGTCGCCACCGTCCAGTGCAGCGCACGCATCAGCAGCGACCAGCGCAGCAGCTTGCGGCCTGTACGCGGCTCGTCCAGATGCTTGCGGCCAATCACCAGATAGAACAGCGTGATCACGCTGGCCATGCCCAGAATGGCAATCAGGCCAAATGGCGATACCCAACGATTGCGCAGAATCCGCCACGTTTCACCGCTGGCGTTGATCAGGTTGTAGTTGCTGTCGTGACGCGAATCACGATAGTTCGGGCCGGTTTCACCGCTGCGTACCTGGCGCCACTGCTCGGCCGTAATGCCAGGGGCGGCGGTGGACATTTCCCGTTGCGGGTCCGCCTGGGCCACGGCCAGCTGGCTCACACCGAGGCTGGCCACCAGCAGTAGCAGCATCAGGCACAGGTGCCAGATGCGCTTCAACCCACGGGCGGCATGCCCGTTGGCCGATGCAGGCATTTCAACGGTGGTCATGGTCATTATGGTCATGACACGCCTCCTTAGCCTTTACGGGCAGCATCGTAGGCAAGGTTGTCGGTGCTGGCCTGGGGATTGTTCGACCACGCTCCATCCGGGTGGCCACGATGGACGACACGCTGACGGAAGATGTCGGCAACGTCCTGCGCATCACCTGCCAGCAGCGCTTTGGTCGAGCACATCTCGGCGCACAGCGGCAGCTTGCCTTCGGCAATACGGTTGGAACCGTACTTCTGGTACTCCTCTTCCTTGCTTTCTGCCGGGCCGCCTGCGCAGAAGGTGCACTTGTCCATCTTGCCGCGCTCGCCAAAGGCGTTCTGCTGGGGGAACTGGGGTGCGCCGAAGGGGCAGGCATACAGGCAGTAGCCGCAGCCGATGCAGAGGTCTTTATCGTGCAGCACGATGCCATCGTCGGTCTTGTAGAAGCAGTCGGTAGGGCAAACCGCCATACAAGGGGCATCATCACAGTGCATACAGGCAACGGAAATGGACATTTCATCCGCTTCGCCGTCGTTCAGAGTCACTACTCGGCGGCGCTGGATGCCCCACTCGACGTCGTTGGCGTTCTTACAGGCGGTGACGCAGCCGTTGCACTCGATGCAGCGCTCGGCGTCACACATAAATTTCATTTGAGCCATGGTGTTCTCCTCTTGCCGATGCGGACATTGCCGCATCGGCCTGCTATCTGGTCGGGTCGCGCGTTATCGATCAAGCGCGCTCAATACGACAAATGGTGCACTTGGTCTCTTGCATCAGTGTCACCGGGTCGTAGCCGTAAGTGGTCGCCGTGTTGGCTGCCTCGCCCTGAACATAGGGCGCCGTGCCTTCCGGGTAGCGATCATGCAGGTTCTCGCCCTGGAAGATGCCGCCAAAGTGGAACGGCATGAAGGCCACCTTGCGATCCACCCTGGGGGTGACCAGGGCTTTCACCTTGACGCGGCCGCCCTCGGCGCCTTCGACCCAGACATCGTCACCGTCACGTACGCCGATATCGTTGGCATCGGCAGGGTTCATCTCGACGAACATTTCCTGCTGCAGCTCCGCCAGCCACGACATGGAGCGGGTTTCTTCGCCGCCCCCTTCATACTCGACCAAACGACCTGAGGTCAGAATGATCGGGTAATCCGCGCTGTTGTCACGATCCTGGATGGTTTTATACATCGTGGGCAGACGCATGATGGAGTCAAAGTCGTCCCACGTGGGATACCGCTCGACCAGGTCACGACGAGTGGTGTAGAGCGGCTCACGGTGCTTCGGCACCGCGTCCGGGAACGTCCACACCACGGCACGGGCCTTGGCATTACCATAAGGCGCACAGCCGTGTTCGATAGCAACGCGCTGGATACCGCCGGAGAAGTCGGTTTTCCAGTTTTTACCTTCAGCAGCCTCTTTCTCTTCGGCCGTCAGGTCATCCCACCAGCCCAGGTCTTTCAGCAACTGGTCGTTGAACTCCGGATAGCCGTCGTCGATGTCGCCACCCACCGGTGCCGAGCCTTCGGCCAGCAGGTTGACGCCGTTACGCTCGATGCCAAAGCGGGCGCGGAAGCCCATGCCGCCTTCCATCACGGGCACGCTGGTATCGTAGAGGTTCGGGGAGCCCGGGTGACGGAATTCCGGGGTGCCCCAGCAAGGCCACGGCAAACCGTAGTAGTCGCCATCGGCAGGGCCACCCTGAGCACGCAGATTTTCAAAGCTGAAGGTGTGCCAGTTTTGCTGGTGCTCTTTCAGGCGCTCCGGGCTTTGGCCGGTGTAACCCACCGTCCACATGCCGCGGTTGATTTCACGCAGAATATCTTCGATCAGCGGCTCGTCGCCGTTCATTTCATAGTTCTTGACCAGCTCATTACCGAAGCCCAGCTTGCGGGCAAACAGGTACATGATTTCATGGTCGGGCTTGGACTCGAACAGCGGTTCGATGACTTGGTCACGCCACTGGATCGAGCGATTGGTGGCAGTCACACTACCGGTGGTTTCAAACTGCGTGGCAGCGGGCAGCAGGTAGACGCCGTCGGTGCGGTCGTGCATGACGGACGCGACAGTGGGATAAGGGTCGACGATGACCATCATCTCCAGTTTCTGCATCGCCTTTTGCATTTCAACGCCGCGGGTTTGTGAGTTGACCGCGTGGCCCCAGTAGAACATCGCTTTCAGCGCGGTGCGCTGGGAGATGTTTTCGTCCTCTTCCAGCACGCCATCTACCCAACGCGATACGGTAATACCGCTGGAGTACATGGGCTTGCCGTCGGCGTACTCGGTGTCGTCGAAGCGGCCTTTCAGCCACTCGTAGTCTACGTCCCACACATTGGCCCAGTGCTGCCAAGCGCCTTCTGCTAAGCCGTAGTAGCCCGGCAGTGAATCAGACCCCAGGCCCAAATCGGTGGCACCCTGTACGTTGTCGTGACCACGCAGGATGTTGGCACCGCCGCCAGACTTGCCGATATTGCCCAGTGCCAGCTCCAGGATGCAGTAGGCGCGGGTGTTGTTGTTGCCGGTGGTGTGCTGAGTACCGCCCATACACCAGACCACACAGCCCGGACGGTTGTCGGAAAGCCGCTTGGCCACCTCGAACATGTCGGCTTCCGAGACGCCGGTGATGTCTTCCACGACGCTGGGCGGGAACTGGGCGACTTCGGCCCGCACGTCGTCCATGCCGTACACGCGCTGGTTGATGTACTCGCTATCTTCCCAGCCGTTTTCGAAGATGTGCCACAGCAAGCCCCAGATGTAGGCCACGTCAGAACCGGGGCGAATGCGCACGTACTTGTTGGCTTTAGCAGCGGTGCGGGTAAAGCGCGGGTCCGCGACGATGATGTCGCAGTTGTTGCGCTCCTTGGCGATCAAAATGTGCTGCATGGCCACCGGGTGGGCTTCACTGGGGTTGGAGCCAATGAAGAGCATCGATTTGCTGTTATGCATATCGTTGAGCGAGTTGGTCATCGCTCCGTAACCCCAGGTATTCGCAACGCCCGCCACAGTGGTGGAGTGGCAAATACGCGCCTGGTGATCGGTATTATTGGTGCCCCACATAGAGGCGAGCTTGCGCATTAGGTACGCCTGCTCGTTACTGAATTTTGCGGAACCCAGCCAGTAAACGCTGTCGGGGCCGTGGGCGTCGCGCAGCTCAATCAGCTTGTCGCCAATTTCGTTGACGGCGGTATCCCAGTCCATACGCTGCCACTCACCGGCGACCAGTTTCATCGGGTACTTCAGGCGGCGCGTGGAGTGGCCGTGCTGGCGTAGCGATGCCCCTTTGGCGCAGTGAGCGCCGCGGTTGATCGGGTGGTCGAACGCGGGCTCTTGCTTGGTCCAGATGCCCTCTTGAACCTCGGCATACACACCGCAGCCTACCGAGCAGTGGGAGCAGATGGTGCGCTTCGTTTCTACCGGGGAGTCGAGCACCGGCGTTTTATCAGCCGCTTCAGTGCGCTGCATCATCGGCGCGCCCATAAAGCCTGCCGCAGCCACCCCACCGGTGGCTACACCCGTGCGCTTTAGGAACTGACGACGGGAAATACCCAACCCAGTGGTAGCGGGGGTGTTCGTTTTGCGAGTTAGACGCATGGCAAATCTCCTGGCAGTTCGCCGTCAGTCACGCAGCGAGGCGTAATAAGCACGAATATGGTCGGTCTCGCGGTAGTTCACCGCCTGCTTGTCGCGCTCAACCGGACTTTTATCATCTGCCTGTGCCAGCGTGACGTGGCCTACCGCAACGGCTGCGCCCGCAGCGGCGGTGCCTAAACCAACGGTTTTCATAAACCGGCGGCGCTCAGGGTTATGTGACTGGTGCATGGGGTTCTCCTCTTTCATGCCCTTTTTATGCGTGGCCCGTAGGCCCTGTTGTTCGCTTACCGCTGCGCACGGTCACGTCACGGTGTGGCTTTGCGCGCTGCACCGGCATCATAGGAAGCAGGCTCCACTATGCGCACCGGTTGATAGGCCGCTTGATCGCTCAAACGTGCCTGTTCGCTCTCCATAAAAGCACTACCCAACTTCCCCAGTGCTGAATAGAAAGCGGTGTCTACTTTTGCAAGGTCATCCCAACAGCGGCTAGCCCAGGGGGTAAGGTGCTGTTGGAAAAAGGTGAACTGTTCACTACTTTGCGCGGCGATGAGCATGGCCATCACTTCGCACATCGCCGCCAGGTGGTCTTCTGGGTCCCGGGTATGCTCGCTGCGCTCAAAGCCTAGCGCCCGGAGATCTTGGCGCAGCGCGACCAGCGCGGCTTCCATCAGCTCGCCGTTGCGGTACCAGGATGCATAGGGCACAACGTCGCCTTGAATGACGCCTACTAAGTGGCGGAAATGCGCACGCTTCAGGCTGTCCACATCGCTTTGGCCTGCCGCTTCTGACAGCGCGGCCCAGCATTCAGCAATGCGGCTGCCATCTTGCTCAATATCGAGACTTTCCAACCACGCCAGTAGCTCGCTGTCGGGGGCCTGACGCAGCAGGCTAGCGAACAGCTGGTAGATATCCATTCGCAGCGCATCGGTTTCACTTAGCGTCGGCATTGCATCGCTCATTGCTTTACACCTTTAGTTGCGCTTCAGGATCACGAGCCATGGTTTTCCACACGTCTTTCACCCGACAGTCTTCACACATTTCTAAGCGCGTCATGGCATCACCGGCAAAGTAAGGGTGGTTGGCCAGCTTGGCTTTAATGGTGGCAACGGTGCTGGCGGTGGCAAACGGCTTACCGCAGCTGATACATTCGAAAGCCGCCTCTTCGTGGCAAATATGCCGCGTTTCGCGCGCAGGTGCCGCGAGGAAGCCTGGCTCCAGCGTGATGGCGTCTTCAGGGCAGGCCTGTTCGCAGAGCCCGCACTGTACACAATCGGCTTCCAGGAAGCTAAGCGCGGGGGTATTACCGCCGGATTTAAGCGCAGGCGTTGGGCAATTGCTGACACAGGCGTGGCACAGCGTACAGGCCGCGCTATCGACATTAATGCCGCCGTAAGCCGCCCCTTGAGGCATGGCGTGGCGCTCACCGCTGGGAGCCCCCAGTTCAGCCAACCGCGCCAGCACCACGTTCAGGCGAGCACGCTTATTAGGCTCATTAAAGCTCAATGGCGACTCGGTGAGCGGTGTTAGGCTGGGCAGCGCATCTCGCTCGCCCTCGGCATCTACCGACAGTAGCTTAATACGCGCGGCGTCGTGGCCTAGCGCGGCCAGCAGACTATGGGCCTGAGCGATTTGATGCTCTAAAAATGCGCTGAGCCGGGGCGGCATGCCGTCGTGAAGCTGAATGCGCACTTCAGAAGCGCCGCTGGCGAGCGCCGTCAGCCACTGGTCGTGACCCGCCGCGCCCAGCTCTTCCAAGGGGGCATCAATGATGTGGCCCGGCGTGGTAATGCCTGCAGCACGCTCAGCTTCCAGCGAGTCATGGGTAATAAAGCGCAGCACCGGCACCTCGCCACCGGCGTCCCGATAAGCAGTGAGCCAAGTGGCTAACGTATCCTGCTGACGGCGGGTTTCCGGCAGGCGAAACTCGATGGCACCCGTAGGGCACGCACTGGTGCAACTGCCTACGCCTTGGCAAAGGAAAGGATCAATCTCAATGCGCGACTCAATGCGGCCTTGGATGCTAGAAATCGCATCCGCCGGGCAGACGTCGAGGCAGCGAGTGCAACCGACGTTACCACTGGAAGAGTGGGCACAAAGATCGGTATTGACCTGGAAATAGCGCGGTTTATCGAACTCACCGACCAGCTCCGTCACGCTCTCTAACACGTCGGCACGCTCAGCTTCCTGGCGCTCCCATGCGAGGCGCAGGTAGCCCGGCGGGGGCAGTTCCCAAGAAGCGACGTTAAGTGCTCCCTCCGAAAGGTCCAGCACTACGTCAAACACGTCCCGCTCAATCAGCGCTTGGGCAAGATTGAGAGAGTCGCCATCGTCTTGGCTCAGGGTGGCACGAAAACCACCCAAATGCCCCGCGATGTTTAGCTGTGACTGTTGATGCGCACTCAGCACTTGAGCGATCAGCGGCTCGCTGGCGACGGAAAGATCAACGGCCTCATCCGTGGTCAGCATCGTGAGGGACGCTAATCCTCGCCCCTGAAGCACTCGTGCCGCTTGAGTCACTGACAGCGCACTACCGAGCAACAGCACATGACCGCGGCTGTGGTAGGTCACGTTGGCAGGCGTTAAATTCACCGGCCATGAGATACGCCGACGCACCGCTTCACGAGCGGCGACGTTGCGCTGGTCGTCAATCGACGCCAGTTGGATTCGTTGGTTCATGCATTCTCACGGTCAAGAGGTCGTTTTTGTTATAATTAGAGATTAGATTTTGTCATCTCACGGATGACTTTCGGCGTTATAACGACATAGCTTCTTGTATCAGAGTATGGCGCAAACAGCTTTTTTGCCACTTCCTTTGGTCGTACCGCTGTCAACGCAAGCACGTCAGATTTACCTTAACTCACTGATTCAAAAAGCTAACCGTCTTTCTTTCGCTCTCCTAGAGCGTGATCAGAATAATCAGACTGGTCGTTTAGTGAGGCACTTTGTACAAAACTGTCATCACTTGTGCAAGCGCTGGTCTGATCCGAGGCGGGCGCAGGCGACGTCTCTTCCTGTGCTTTCTCCTTCTGCCCTGCGTCTTCCAGCTTCTCTAAGGTCTCTTCTGCCTTATTGGCCCAACGCCGCAGCTTGCCCGCCAGCTCGCTGGCCATGGGCTTTAACTGTTGAGTGTAGTCGGCGTCGTAATCATCCAAACCATCGCGCACATTGTAGTTACCGGTGGCCCAGAGCCTACGCAGGGCACGGCGGCGCAGCGCAGCACTGACGCCAGGCACCATAAAGGCGCTGAAGTCGCTGCCGGCAGGCAGAGTGTCTGGGTCGGGCAACGTGTGGTCCAGGCTGCCCGGTAGGGGCGGAGCTGCGGCCTCTTGCTCGTCTACCGCTGGGGAGGAGGCATCTATACCGTCAGACTCAGGCGCGTGCGTCTCCACCTCTAACTGAGGCTCTACCGGCTCCGCCGGCGGCCTGTCATCACTCTCATGTTCAATGCCGCGCTTTTTACGCGACCAGCGCTCCAAACGGCTCACTGTGGCTGCTCCTTGGTCGGGGTCTCTTTACTGCGCCCGGCCCCTTTGCGTTTTTTCTTGCGGGTTTCCATCGGCGCTTCACCGTGGCGCGCGAGATAGTGCTCTATCCACACCTGAATCGCCATCGGCATCGACGCTTCTAATACTTGCTGCTCGCCATCTAGCCAGCCCGCGGCCACATCCTGGCTGGCGGTGATGGCATCGGGTTTCGGGGTTTGCCCGGTGAACCCGGCACGCACGAACAGGCGCGGCGTCGGCGCGGTGAGGTTAAATCGATAGGCGGCTCGCTCGGTCATATAGAGCTGCAGGTTGAGTACGCACTCCCCTTCGTCCCCCGGCACTAGCTCTGCAATGCGCCACTGGGTCAGCGTGAAACTGCGCACCTGCTTGGGCTCGGCGACTAAGGTAACGCTTAATGCGCGTAAACTATCACTCATGGGTTTCACCACCTTAGACCTTGAACGGGTAGACAAGTAAGCCTTTTGAGCGTCATCATCGTCAACTCAGACTATTTTACTCAACTATTATGATCTTGTGCGCCGTGTTTGCGTCAGCCACACAGCGTTTTGGTATCAGTGAGGATTGCGGATGCCCGCCCTTCAGTTAAGCCGAGCCCGCTTACCGGCCACGACCACCATTGATGTCATGGATGCCTACGGCGACACCCGCCCCCAGGCCATTGCCGCCGAGCGTGCACTCACGGTGTATCTTAACAAGCGTGAAATTGTCACCCTGATGACGCTGGGCGATGACCCCGAAGCCTTAGTGGTGGGCTATTTACGCAACCAGGGGCTTTTGAGAAGCGCAGAGGACTTAACCGCCGTTCAAGTCGATTGGGAGGTAGAGGCGGCAGTGATCGTCACTCGTCACCTGCCGGATGACTTGGAAGCGCGCCTTAGCACGCGCACTGTCACAACGGGCTGCGGCCAGGGCACTGTGTTTGGTAAACTGTTAGAGCAAACTTCTCTCACAGCGCTGCCTGAGACACCGCTGGCCCAATCGACGCTCTATCAACTGTTGACCAATTTGAACACCTATAACGACACCTACCGCAGCGCGGGCGCGGTACACGGCTGCGCGCTGTGCCACCAAGCTCAGGTGATGGATTTCGTCGAAGACGTGGGCCGCCACAACGCCGTGGACACACTGGCGGGTCGCCAGTGGCTTAACCAAGCTGATAGCCGTAGCGCCGATATTTTCTACACCACGGGCCGGCTAACATCGGAAATGGTGCTAAAAGTCGCGCAAATGGGCATTAGCGTACTGGTATCGCGTTCAGGCGTGACACAAAAAGGCGTAGAGCTGGCCGAGCGTTTCGGCGTGATGCTGATTGCCCGTGCGAAGGGCAAAGGCTTCCAAGCTATTAACGCCGCTGGCCGCTTGACGCTGGACGCGATTCCCCCCAAGCCTCCGAGCGCGCGCTCGTCCAAGGAGGCAGGCATATGATCGCCAAGCACGAACTGACTGGCATGATCCTCGCGGGCGGAGAAGGCCGTCGCATGGGTGGCCGTGATAAGGGCCTAGAGCCATTTGCCGGACTGCCGCTGGTGGCACACACCGTCAAGCGTTTCGAAGGCCAGGTACATGAGCTGGTGATTAACGCCAACCGTAATAGCGATGCGTATGCGCTGTTTGCCGACCGTGTGATTGAAGATGCCGAAGGCGGCTTTAAAGGCCCGCTGATGGGTATTTACAGCGGCCTGCGTGCGGCTCAAACTCCGTGGCTGCTGGTCGCACCCTGCGACTCCCCTGCGCTGCCCCACGATTTGGTGGCGCGCATGGTCGCAGGTATTACTCACGAGGGTGTCGAGCACGATATCGCCGTGGCGTTTGATGGCGAGCGCCTGCACCCCGTCGTCGCGCTGCTACGTACGTCGCTGGCTGACGACTTAGCGGCCACCCTGGCCGAAGGCGAGCGTAAAATCGATCGCTGGTACGCGCGCCACGCATGGTGCCGGGTGGATATGTCTGACTGCCCTGAAGCGTTCGCCAACCTCAATACCGAAGAGGAGAAAGCCCGCTTGGAGCTGGCACTGACAACGCCTTCCCAGGAGACGCCATGAGCCTGTCGTGTTTTGAACTGGGCGAGCAGATGCTCAGCGTCGATGCCGCCCGTGATGCGCTGATGACGCTGGTTGAGAAATCGGTAGCGGTAGAACAGGTGGCACTAGCTAGCGCCTACGGACGCAGGCTGGCGATTGATATCACTGCGCCTATTAACGTGCCACAGAATACCAATGCGGCGATGGATGGCGTTGCCTTATCCTGGCCAAAGCAGCCGCCCTTTCAAACCCAATGGCCTGTTGCGGGCGATGCCTTCGCCGGGCAAGCGTTTGAGGGTGAGGTGCCCTCTGGCCAGTGCGTACGCATCACCACCGGCGCGCCGCTGCCCAGCGGCACCGATACGGTGATTATGCGTGAGCAGCTCATTGAGGGTGACGACAGTGTCACCATCGATGCGCCAGAGCGGGTCAGTTTTGGGCAGCACGTACGCCAAGCCGGGGAGGATATTGCCAAAGGGGCCGTTGCATTGACGGCGGGCACACGGCTGGATGCTGCCAGCATGGGGCTGATTGCTTCATTAGGCCATGCCACCATCGACGTCTATCAGCGTCCAAAGGTAGCGATCTTCTCCACCGGCAACGAAGTCACGCCGCCGGGAGAGCCGCTCCCCAGTGCCGGAATTTACGACACCAATCGCTTCACTCTGATCGGCATGCTTAGCGAGCAAGGGGCCGAAGTGGTGGATTTAGGTATTCTGCCCGACGACCCGCGCGCTATTGAGCAAGCGCTTGCGGAAGCAGCGGCGCAGTGTGACCTTGTGATTACCAGCGGCGGCGTATCCGTGGGCCACGCGGACTACACCCGCGCTGCGCTGGAAAAGCTCGGACGGCTGGCCTTTTGGCGGGTGGCGCTACGCCCTGGCCGCCCGATGGCCTGCGGCCAACTGAGCGACTCCCGCACACCGTTTGTGGGGCTACCCGGTAATCCAGTGGCGGTGATGGTTACTTTCAGCCAGTTTGTGGTGCCGCTTTTGCAACGGCTGCAGGGGCAACTGCCTTCTCCGCCCTTACGACTCACAGCGATTGCCCAAACACCGCTAAAAAGCCGCCTGAAGCGCACCGACTTTCTGCGTGGCATTTATACTTGTGATGAGCAGGGCGTGCTACATGTGCGCAGCACAGATGCCCAGGGCTCGGGTATTTTGACTTCCATGGTGATGGCCAACTGTTTGATTGAACTTGGCGGTGACCAGGCAGACGCACAGCCAGGCGAGGCGGTCTGCATTCAACCGATAACGAGCTGGCAATGACCGAACAACTGATTGACGATTTTGGCCGCCGTGTCCGCTATGTACGCATCTCCGTGACGGACCGCTGCGACTTCCGATGCGTGTACTGCATGAGCGAGGAGATGACGTTTCTCCCCCGCGCGCAAGTGCTCACGCTGGAAGAGCTTGCCATGGTGGCGCGCGCCTTCACCGAGCTTGGCGTCGAGAAGATCCGCCTGACCGGCGGCGAACCGCTAGTGCGCAAAGGGATTGAGCAACTGGTGGACGAGATTGGCGCCCTACCGGGGCTGGACGATTTCACCATGACCACCAACGGCGCCAGCCTGCGCAAGCACGCCAAGCGGCTGTATGACGGCGGCCTGCGTAGGCTCAATATCAGCCTCGACTCCCTCAACCCCGAGCGCTTTAAACAGCTGACGCGCACCGGCGACTTAGCCAAGGTGATCGACGGCATTCACGCCGCCAAAGAGGCGGGCTTCAAGCGCATCAAGCTAAACGCGGTGATCTTGAAGGGGCGCAACGAAGACGAAGTGCTCGACTTGGTGACCTTTGCCCGTCAGGAGGGCCTCGATATTAGCTTTATCGAGGAGATGCCGCTGGGCGATGTGTCGGACCACTCCCGGGCAGAGACCTTCTACTCCAGCGACGACGTTCAGGCGTTGATCGAAACACGCTACCCGCTGATGCCCACCACAGAGAGCACACCAGGGCCGTCGCGTTACTTCAAAATGGCCGACAGCGACAGCCGGGTGGGCTTTATCTCGCCCCATAGCCATAACTTCTGCGATAGCTGCAACCGCGTACGGGTCACCGTGGAAGGCCGCCTGCTGCTCTGCCTGGGTAATGAGCACTCGGTGGACCTGCGCGCCGTATTGCGCCGCCATCCTGGCGATATGCAGGCGCTCAAAACCGCCATTATTAACGCCCTACCGCTTAAGCCCGAACGCCACCACTTCACCACCGATGGCGACGTGCAGGTGGTGCGCTTTATGAACATGACCGGAGGTTAACCGTTGGCAGCCGCTTCACGCGTTCCCGTTCACATCGTCACCGGCTTTTTAGGTAGCGGCAAAACCACGCTTATCCACAGCCTGATCGAGCAAAAGCCTGTGGATGAGAAGTGGGCGATTTTGGTCAACGAATTTGGTCAGATCGGCATTGATCAAGCGATGTTTGATGCGCGCGATGATGTGGTAGTGAAAGGGCTGCCCGGCGGCTGCCTATGCTGCCAGCTGGCGTTTGTGCTTCAGGCGGCGCTGGTTAATTTATTGGCGCGCAGCAAGCCCGATCGGGTGATTATCGAGCCATCGGGCCTTGGCCATCCGGCGGGGTTATTAGATTTACTGCGCGGCGAGGCGTTTCAAGACGTGGTGACGGTGCAAGATATCATCGCCACACTTGACCCACGCCGATTGGATGAAGCCCGCGTGCGTGAGCACGACACGTTTCAGGACCAGCTCCACATGGCCGACGCCATCGCCATCACCATGGGCGAGCAGGCAAGCAGCGCCCAGCATCAACAAGCGCAGCAGTTTATCGGCACGCTATGGCCGGCCCGTAAATGGGTGTACACCGTTGAGGAAGGGGTGCTGCCGGTGTCGCTCATCTTGGACAGCGGCCAGGCGCGCCAACAAGATCAGCCTGCGATGCCTGCCGAGCATCAGGCTCTGGCAGCCAGCCCTAGCCTAGAGGGGGCTTTTTTCGATTTTCCGCCCCCTGCTGGCCAGCCCCAACAGCAAACCGCCACTGCCCTGGGTTACACCAGTACGGGCCTGCGCTGGCACCCTACCGAGCGATTCGGCCTCGACCATCTCGCCCATTGTATTGGCGAGCTGCCCGCTACGGCGCGGGTAAAGGGAGTGTTCCACACCACCGACGGCTGGAAACGGTTCAACCGCGCGGATGGCGCCCTGAGCGTTGCCAGCAGCGCTTGGCGGCAAGACTCGCGGCTTGAGGTGATTACCCCCGAGAGCTTTGAGCACGCCGCGCTGATCGCGGCGTTACTCATCAAGCTGCATGCCTCAAGCGTAGGACTGAGCTAGCACGGCTGCTTCAATGTCATTAACGGACACCGGCCGTCCGAACAGATAGCCCTGAAAGGCGTGACAGCCATGGGCCATCAGCCACGCCTGCTGCGCTTCCACTTCCACCCCCTCGGCAATCACATCCAGGTTTAAGCTCTTCGCCAGGGCAATGGTACTTTCCACAATCGCCGCGTTTGCTTTGCTCTCGAGCACTTGCTGCACAAAGGATTGGTCAATTTTCAGCTGGTCCAACGGCAGTTGGGCCAAGTAAGCCAGCGACGAGTAGCCGGTGCCGAAGTCGTCCAGCGAGAAACGAACGTCCAAGGCTTTTAGACTGAGCATTTTATCGCGTGCATCGTCACGCGCCTCTACAAACAGCGTTTCAGTGACTTCTAATTTCAGCTGCTCTAGCGGCGCTTGAGTGCGCTGAAATACCTGCTCGACCCGCTGCAGAAAGTTGTTCTCGCGGAATTGTAGTGGGCTGATGTTCACCGAAATCGTGAGCCTATTCAGCAGCGGCGAACCTGCCCACTGGGCTAACTGCTGGCAAGCCTCTTCCAGCACCCACTCCCCGACATCATTAATCAGCCCTGTGCTCTCTAGCAGCGGTATAAACTCGCCCGGCGAGACTAACCCACGCTCATGGTGCTGCCAGCGCAGTAGGGCTTCAACGCCTATTAATCTACCCCGACGATCAACCTGAGGTTGGTAATGCAGCCGCCATTGCTGATGCTCAAGCGCTTGGCGAAGCTCCGACTCTAGTTTTACCTTAGCTAGCAGTTTTGCCTGCATGGAAGGGTCAAAAAAGCGCACTGCTCGTCGGCCGCTGGCTTTCGCTTGAGAAAGTGCCATATCTCCCTGTTGAAGGTAGTCGTCTGCGCTGCGCTGGCTATCTGCGATGATCGTAATACCTACGCTAGCGGTGACTAACGCACTCTCTTCCCCCACGCTGATCGGCTCATCCAGCGCCGCCAGCAGCTTATACGCGATATGTTCAGCCAGTTGCTGAGTTTGCCGTGGGCTACCATCAATCCCTTCAATCAGCACCGCAAACTCGTCGCTTCCCAACCTTGCCAAGGTGTCAGTATCTCGCAGCATTCGCCCAAAGCGCCGGGCAACACTTTGCAACAGCTGGTCGCCCGCATGGTGGCCTAGGGTATCGTTAACATGATTAAAGTTATCAATATCGATCAGGATTAACGCGCCGCAGCGCTGATGGCGGTTCAGCTCTTTTAGCGCTGTGCCAATACGGTCAATAAACAGCCGCCGGTTAGCGAAACCCGTAATGGGGTCATAAAAAGCAAGCTGGTGGATCTCCTGCTCGGCCGCCTTGCGCTCACTGATATCACTCATCGTGGCAACGTAGTTCGTGAGGTTACCGTCGGCATCATACACTGCACTAATCGTCAGCCACTCAGGGAACAGCTCGCCGTTTTTACGCTGATTCCAGATCTCTCCTTCCCAGTTACCCGTTGCCATAACGCTACGCCACAGCCGACGATAAAACGCAGCGTTATGGTGGCCGGAACTAAACATACGCGGGTTTTTGCCAATCACCTCCTCATCGCTGTAACCGGTAATACGCTTAAAAGTATCATTAACCTTCAGAATATTGCCCCGCGCATCGGTCACCATAATGCCTAAATGCGCCTGGAATGCCGCAGCGGCGATTTGCAGTTCAACCTCGGCTTGCTTCGCGTCGGTAATATCGCGGGTCACAGAAAGCACTCCTTCAAAGTATTTTGCTTTGCTTGCCAAGGGGCTAACAGTGGCATGAAAGTAACGTTGCTGTTGGCCTAGCATTAGCGGGTATTCAAACGTCGCCACCTGACGGGTTTGCTGAACTTGATGAAAGATGGCGTCAAAGGTGTTTGCCAACGCGGGGGGGAAACACCTGCTGATAGTGCAATCCTAGCGCTTGCTGGCTACCCAAGAGTAGCTTGTCCTTTACGATGGCATGGATAACAGTGGAAGATACACCACCGCGACTCTATGGGCGCAATGCCAGATAGTGACGCTTCGCTTTTTTGATGTATATCAATTTTTTGTTAAACGCAATGCAGCAACCCCCTCTTTTTTCCTGATCAAGAGACAGTTATGGCATCACTAGGCCAAATGAGCGACTACGAAATACGCCTGATCCGCATTTTTAAGACGGTCGTTGAGTGCGGCGGTTTTACCGCTGCGGAAACCACCTTGGGGATTAGTCGCTCGGCCATTAGCCAGCATATGAACGACCTGGAGGGGCGTCTGGGGTTTTCCCTATGTCAGCGAGGACGCGGCGGATTCAGCCTAACAGAAGAGGGGAAAGAGATTTATCAGGCAGGGCTAACGCTGCTTACGGCGCTGGAGACCTTTAAAAGTGACGTTAACGCGCTGCATCACACTATCAAAGGCGAATTGAATATCGGTATTACCGATAACCTCGTCACGCTACCCGCCATGGATGTGACCCATGCATTGGCAGCACTCACCGCCCCTCATCACGAGGTAACGGTCCATATTCATATGGAGCCATCGGACGCGGTGATTCGCGGCGTGATGGATGGTCACCTACACGTGGGCGTCGTGCCCGCCGTGAACCTGCCCACCAGCCTGGAAACACGCTTGCTCTACGAGGAGCCCTCTTACCTATACTGCTCCGCTGGCCACCCGCTGTTCAGCGTACCCGACAACGCCGAGAGCGCCGCCCAGCTTGCTCGATACCCGGCCATTCGACCCCGCTACCCGCTTCCAGAGAGCGCACGTCAGGCCCACGAAGCGCTCAACCTACAGGCTTCTGCCTCGGACCGAGAAGGGGCCGCCTTTCTGATTTTGACCGGACGCTTTATGGGCTTTCTACCCGAACATGTCGCCGAGCAGTGGGTGGCAGCTGGCAAGATGCGCGCGCTTCACACCGCTACTCAGCACTACCGCATCCCGTTTGTACTGATTACCCGCCATGACCGCCGCCCCAACCGCGTGGTGGATGCGTTTTTGGGGTTTATCAGTGGGGGGGGGCTAAGCCTGACAAAGCTCGGCTAATTGCCGAGCTTTGTCATACAGCCACTATCATCGACAGCCGATCAGGATTGCTCTGTCACCTCGCTGGCCATCACTGGCGCAGGCCCCGCCTTTGGAGATGACGCCAATACCTGGCTTGCGACGTAGTAAACAATCGCCCCCAGCGCGGAGCCAGTGAACCAGCCGTAGTCATAGAACCAGTTCATCGTGCCGGTTAACAGTGACAGTAAGGTCAGCACAACAGGAACCCCGAAAGCGATAAAACCGGCCATGTTGACCGCAGGATAGGCGTGACTATCCAGGTACAGGCTGGGTACATCCAGGCGCTGCTTTTTAATCAGGAAGTAGTCCACCGCCATAATGCCCGCAATGGGGCCTAACAGACTGGAGTAACCCAGCAGCCAATTGGAGTACATCTGCTCAAGAGACACTCCAGGAGGAATGATGCCTGCCTTTTGTAACAGGTCATAGCCCATCAGCAGCACTCCCACCGCACCGGTTATCAGCACGCCACGCGTCTGGTTGATCACTTTTGGCGCTATGTTCTGAAAATCATTGGTAGGTGAGACGATATTAGAAGCGGTGTTGGTCGAAATAGTGGCAATAATGATCAATAACATCGCCATAATGACCCAGAAGGGGCTGTCGATATAACCGATTAACCTCACCGGATCTGCAACGGTTTGCCCTACTAGCGATTCAGACGCAGCGGTTAGCACAACCCCAAGGGCAGCAAAGAAGAACATCGTCAGCGGTAGACCAATAATTTGACCTGCAATTTGATCTTTTTGGCTTTTGGCAAAGCGGCTGAAGTCAGGAATATTTAGTGAGAGAGTCGCCCAAAAACCCACCATGGCGGTCAAACCGGCAAAGAAATAACCATAAACGGAAGCCCCCTCAGGGCGCGATGGCGGTTGAGCCAGCAGCTCGGTCATCGACATATGCGGCCACGCCCACATCATCAGGCCAACGCCTACGGCCAACAGCAGCGGTGCAGCCAGCGTTTCCAGCCACTTAATCGACTCCGCTCCGCGAATGACCACATACAGGTTCATCGCGCCGAAAACAAAAAAGCCAATCACCTCCCCCACGCCACCCAAAGCAGCCCAGGCAGGAATTAGCTCCGACAGCAGCAAATGGATAGCTAAACCACCAAACATGGTTTGAATGCCGAACCAGCCGCAGCCCACCAGCGCACGTACTAGGCACGGCACATTCGAGCCCAAAATACCGAAGGATGAGCGCAATACCACCGGAAAAGGAATCCCGAACTTAGTGCCAGGAAAGGCATTCAGCGTCAGTGGAATCAGTACGATGACGTTGGCCAGCAGGATGGCAAAGAGCGCCTCCCCCACGCTCAAGCCGAAGTAGGCGGTTAGCACCCCACCCAGCGTATACGTGGGCACGCAGATCGACATCCCCACCCATAGCGCCGCGATATTCCACTTACTCCAGGTACGCTCACTTGCCTGGGTAGGTGCAATATCTTTATTGAAGCGGGGACTATTACGCACGTCCTCACCAACATTAAGTTCAATCAACCCCTCTCTGTCTACCATCTGGGTTCTTGAGCCAGTCATTTTATTCTCCTCAGCAGCGACATTGCCGACCGCAGGTACGGGTTCAGCTTTTGTCGCAGCAATAAGCATGCCTAAACTGAAGACAGGATCGTTAACTTATTGAACAAAAAGCTGACTTGATCGACAGATAGGCAGTCACTACCTACGCGCTTGTTATTGTTTTCGCCAATGTATAGCAAACCCACTAAAAACCTTAGTTCGTTAAAAAAATATTGCACCATAAAAGCACCATAAAAAGTGCACAAACCAGTCAATGAAAAATCAAATTACTGATTTTAAAAGAATTTAAAAACCACCAAATATGTGCAAACACTCACTAAATTAGCAAAAAAAGATCACATAAAAAATAAAAACAAATAAAATCAATTGGTTAATAGATAGCCGCACACCCCATAAAAAAACCTTGAAAAGTGACTACGTAAAGGTCTATGTTCAAAAAGCTGTCAAATATGACAACTTTTACTCATAACAATAAACATTTGGCTTTAAGCCGATGTCACTACACGCCAAGCGACCGCCGTATTTGCTAATCCGTATTAGCAATACATGGTTTTACCTGACCGTTAATCACCGTTATGCGCTAGCAGACGGTTGGTGCGTATGACACGAGAGGGCTTTGTATGCAGAAGATGAAAATCGGCCTGGTTCAAATGGGCCTAAAAACCAGTACCGACCTGGAACCCGCCGCTATTCGAGACACAATGAACGAAGCGCATCTGCCGCTGATAAAACAAGCCGCTGAACAAGGTGTGCAAGTACTGTGCTTCCAGGAAGTGTTTAATCAACCCTACTTTTGCCCCAGCCAGGACAGCAAATGGTACGCCGCTGCCGAGCGGGTGCCGGAAGGCCCCACCTGCCAGATGATGCAGAAGCTCGCCGCCGAACACCGTATGGTGATCATCGTCCCTATCTATGAAGAGACCGAGACCGGCGTTTACTACAACACGGCAGCGGTGTTCGACGCTGACGGTAGCTATCTGGGCAAATACCACAAAACACACATTCCCCAAGTGGCTGGCTTTTGGGAAAAATTCTTCTTTAAGCCTGGCCAATCTAACTGGCCGGTGTTCGATACCGCCTACGGCAAGATCGGCGTGTATATCTGCTATGACCGCCACTTCCCTGAAGGCTGGCGAGCACTGGCCCTTAACGGTGCCGAAGTGATCTTCAACCCCTCCGCGACTGTGGCCGGGCTATCCCAATATTTATGGGAGCTTGAACAACCCGCCTCGGCCGCCGCTAACGGCTGCTTCATCGCTGCCATCAACCGCGTGGGCAGCGAAGCGCCTTGGAATATCGGCGACTTTTACGGCTCCAGCTACATCGTTAACCCACGCGGCAAAATCGAAGCCCAGGCCAGCGAAACGGAAGACGAGCTGCTGGTACACGAGATCGATTTAGACATGGTGCGCGAGGTGCGCAACAACTGGCAGTTCTTCCGTGACCGCCGCCCGGAAACCTACACCCGCTTAACCGACGGCGAATAAGCCCCTCAGTCAATTATCCCAGGAGTGAATCATGAGTTTATTGATCAAGGGCGGCACCGTCGTCACCCACGCCGACACCCACCGCGCTGACGTGCTCTGCGTCGATGGAAAAATCCACGCCATTGGCACCGATTTAGACGTGCCGGAAGGCTGCGAGATTGTCGATGCCAGCCACCAATTGGTGATGCCCGGCGGTATCGACCCCCACACCCATATGCAGATGCCGTTTATGGGTGCGGTGGCCAGCGAAGATTTCTACACCGGCACCGCCGCGGCTATGGCAGGGGGCACCACGACCATCATCGACTTTGTGATCCCAAGCCCCGGCCAGTCGCTGCTGGAAGCGTTTAACACCTGGCAAGGCTGGGCCGAAAAAGCCGCCACCGATTTCGCTTTCCACGTGGCGATTACCTGGTGGGATGAGAGCGTCAAAGAAGAGATGGGGACGCTGGTGCGGGAGCACGGCGTTAACAGCTTCAAGCACTTCATGGCCTACAAGGGCGCGATCATGGCCACCGACGATATCCTGGTGGAGAGTTTTTCCCGCTGCTTGGAGCTGGGTGCAGTACCCACCGTTCACGCAGAAAACGGCGAGCTGGTCTACCACATGCAGCAAAAGCTGCTCGCCCAGGGGATGACCGGGCCAGAAGCGCATCCGCTTTCCCGACCACCTCAGGTGGAAGGCGAAGCCGCCAGCCGGGCGATTCGTATTGCCAGCACCCTGGGGGCGCCGGTTTATTTGGTACACGTTTCCACCAAGGACGCGGTGGACGAAATCGCCTACGCCCGCCAGCAGGGCCACCCGGTATTTGGCGAGTGCTTAGCGGGCCATCTAGTGATCGACGACAGCGTTTATCAAAACCCCGACTGGGCAACGGCGGCTGCCCATGTGATGAGTCCGCCCTTCCGCCCTAAGGGTCATCAGGAAGCGCTGTGGCACGGCCTTCAATCTGGAAACCTGCAAACCACCGCCACCGACCACTGCTGCTTCTGCGAAGAGCAAAAGGCCGCTGGGAAAGATGACTTCACCAAGATCCCCAACGGCACCGCAGGCGTGGAAGACCGCCTGGCCGTGCTGTGGGACGAAGGCGTGAATACCGGCAAGCTATCGCCCCAAGAGTTTGTCGCGGTCACCTCTACCAATACCGCCAAAATCTTCAACCTCTACCCGCGCAAGGGGGCGATCCAAGTGGGCTCCGATGCTGACATCGTGGTGTGGGACCCGAACGGTACGCGCACGATCTCCGCGAAAACTCACCATCAGAACGTCGACTTCAACATCTTCGAGGGCAAAACGGTGCGCGGCATTGCTCGCCACACCATTAGCCAGGGCAAGTGGACATGGCGGGACGGTGAACTCCATGCCGAGCGCGGCGCAGGGCGCTACTTAAAGCGCCCCGCCTACCCCGGCGTGTTCGAGCTGCTCGCAAAACGTGCCGAGCTGAATGCACCCGTGGCGGTAACTCGCTAATCCCAGCACCTACGAAGAACAGAGCAATGGAGAAACGACCGTGACCCATTCACTTGATCATCTGCCCAGCGCAAAAGAGGTCGGCACCTACGACCCAGCGACGTTGGCGCATAATTTCAGCGACCTTCACCCGCCGCTGACGCCACGCCAGGCCATCATTGAAAGCCAGCGCTGCCTCTACTGCTTTGACGCGCCCTGCGTCGAGGCCTGCCCGTCGGATATTGATATACCGAGCTTCATCCGCCAAATCAGTGAAAACAACATTAATGGCGCAGCGGAAACCATTCTGAAAGCCAATATCCTCGGCGGCAGCTGCGCCCGCGTATGCCCCACCGAAATTCTCTGCGAACGTAGCTGCGTGCGTAACCACGACGCCGAGTGCCAGCCGGTGCTGATTGGTCTGCTCCAGCGCCACGCCACCGATCATATGCAGTTTGAGAGCCACCCGTTTAAGCGCGCCGCCAGCACTGGCCGCCACATCGCCGTGGTAGGTGCCGGGCCTGCGGGGCTCTCCTGTGCGCATCGTCTTGCCATGCTGGGCCATCAGGTGACGATTTTTGAGGCCGAGCAAAAACCCGGCGGGCTCAACGAGTATGGTATCGCCCGCTACAAAATGACCGATGACTTTGCCCGTAAAGAAGTCGAGTTCTTACTGGAAGTCGGCGGCATCGACCTTCAGTACGGCCAGCGCCTGGGCGACAACCTTACCCTCGACACCCTGCGCCAGCAGTACGACAGCGTATTCCTGGGTTTGGGGCTAGGGGCCAGCCGTACGCTGGGACTAACCGGCGAGGATGCACCGGGCCTGATGCCTGCGGTGGACTACATTAAAACCCTGCGCCAGACCGATGACCTGGGCAGCTTGGCCGTGGCCAAGCGCTGCATCGTGATTGGCGCGGGTAACACCGCGATCGATATGGCCACGCAAATGGCGCGGCTGGGCGCGGCTGAGGTCACGCTGGTGTATCGCCGTGGCGTTGAGGCGATGTCCGCCACCGACCATGAACAGGAGATCGCCAAAGCCAACGGCGTACGCATGATCACCTGGGCGCAGCCCGACGAGATTCTGCTGAATGAGCAAGGGCAGGTGGCAGGCATGCGCTTTGCCAAGACTCAGGAGCAGGCGGGCCAATTAACGGCCACCGGAGACACCTTCGAAATTGCTGGGAATGCCATCTTCAAGGCCATCGGACAGGGCTTCGCTGGCGAAAGCCTGCGCGACGCCACTGCCGCGGAGCTTGCCCGCGACGGCGAGCGCATTCACGTCAATGAGATGTTCCAAACCTCTCTGCCCAACGTTTACGCCGGAGGCGACTGTGTGAAACCTGGTCAGGACCTCACCGTACAAGCCGTGCAGCACGGCAAGCTGGCGGCTCACGCCATCCATCAATCGCTCGCCGCCCAGCAGGAGGCCGCATGAACACTACGCCTTTCAACACCCTCTCTTTTCCAGGCAAGAAAAACAGCGGCGACAGCGTGGTGAACGGCGTTGATCTGTCGGTGAATTTTGCTGGTATCAAAGCCCCGAACCCGTTCTGGCTGGCCTCGGCCCCACCCACCGACAAAGCCTATAACGTCGTGCGTGCCTATGAAGCGGGCTGGGGCGGCGTGGTGTGGAAAACCCTTGGCGAAGAGCCTGCGGCAGTCAACGTCTCCTCCCGCTACTCCGCTCACTACGGCAAAAACCGCGAGGTCATCGGCTTTAACAATATCGAGCTGATTACCGACCGTTCGCTGGAGATTAACCTTAAAGAGATCACCCAGGTGAAGAAGGATTGGCCCGACCGGGCGCTAATCGTCTCCATCATGGTGCCCTGTAACGAGGAAGCCTGGGCGTACATCTTGCCGCTGGTAGAAGCCACCGGTGCAGACGGGATTGAGCTCAACCTGGGCTGCCCTCACGGCATGCCGGAACGCGGCATGGGCGCGGCGGTGGGCCAAAACCCGGATCTGATCGAAAAAGTCACCTACTGGTGTAAGAAGCATTACTCCAAACCGGTGATCGTCAAACTCACCCCCAACATTACCGATATTCGCGTGGGTGCCCAGGCGGCGCTACGTGGCGGCGCGGATGCGGTCTCGCTGATCAACACCATCAATTCCATCACCAGCATCGACCTGGACAACATGGTCGCCAAGCCCACCGTAGGCCACCAGAGCACCCACGGCGGCTACTGCGGCAGCGCGGTGAAACCCATCGCCCTGAACATGGTGGCAGAAATTGCCCGTGACCCAGCCACACCCACGCTACCTATTTCCGGCATCGGCGGTATTTCCACCTGGCGGGATGCGGCGGAATTTATCGCCCTGGGCGCAGGCAGCGTGCAGGTGTGCACCGCTGCCATGCTCAACGGTTTTAGGATTGTAGAGGAGATGAAAGACGGCCTCTCCCGCTGGATGGCAGAAAAAGGCTACGACTCCATTGAGGCGTTTTCCCGCAAGGCGGTGCCGCACACCACCGACTGGAAGCATCTGGATATCAACTTCAAGACCATCGCCCATATTAACCAGGATTTGTGCATCGACTGCGGCCGCTGCTATATCGCCTGCGAAGACACCTCTCACCAGTCGATTGCCAAACTCACCGAGCAGGACGGCGCACGCCGCTACGAGGTCATCGAAGACGAGTGCGTGGGCTGCAACCTGTGCCAAATCACCTGCCCCGTAGAGAACTGCATCACCATGGTGCCTCAGGAAACCGGCAAACCCTTCCTCGCCTGGGATAACGACCCGCGTAACCCCTTCCGTGTCGCTTCATAACCACCCAGGATGATCACTCTAACGACCGCCTCCTTTATAGGAAGCGGTCGCATTTCCACTTTCAAAACGTACGCGTAGGAAGGCAGCATGCTCTCGGACTAGTTCCAGCATGGCGGTCGCTGCTGCAGAAGGTGAGCCACGCGAGGGAGTAATAATGCCTAATGACCGCGGAACGTGTGGGGCCGTTAAAGGCCGCCAGCCTATGCCCTCCGCGGAAATCTGGCGAAAGCTGAGTGAAGGGAGCGCAGCCACCCCTAAACCTGCGGCCACCATCCGTCCGGCGGTGCCAATTTGGCTGACTTCACACATCAAATCCATTTCAAGGCTCAGCTCTTTTAAGACGCTCTCTATCGCAGCACGCGTGCTCGACAAGCGACTCACGCCGATAATGGGGTAGCGCAGTAGCGCCTCCCAAGGCACGGTGTCCATAGCTAATAAGGGGTGCCCATCCGGACATACCGCGACAAAGTAGTCTTCTACAAGCGGCTCAAAATGGGTTGCTTCTGCGCGCAGCGGCTGTACCGATAGCCCAATATCGGCCCGATGATCGCTAACAAGATCATCTACCTGGGAGGCTAATACATCGTGAACGCTGATGGCGATATTAGGAAATCGACGCCGATAGTCGGCGAGCACGGTCGGCAAAAATCCCGCCGCTAATGTCGGCAGCGCGGCGAGCGTTATTTTGCCTCTCTGTTTATTGAACAGCTCTCCCAGATCGCCCAGCGCCTCATCCCAATCGCCAATCAGCCGTCTAGCCGTGGGCAGAAAGAACTTTCCTTCCGGAGTGAGCTGTACGCCTCGCGGCGAGCGATTAAACAGGACACCGCCAACACACTCCTCCAATTTTCGAATAGCAATACTCAAGGCTGGCTGCGACATGTGCAGGCGCTCGGACGCCTCAACGAAGCTGCCGAACTCGGCAATCGCCACAAAGGCTTTTAGTTGTCGGATTGAAGGCTGCATAAATAAAGTAAAAGTCTCGTTCGTATAATTATATTAGACAAATACTAGCAGGCTCTCTCATTCTTAATAAGTCAAATGACACGCATCTTCTGGAACCAACAACCCACAATACCCAGAGAGAGCAATTGCTATGTACTCACTAAAAACGCCGCTCTTAACCGCCATTCTCAGCGCTGGCTTAATCGCAGGCACGGCTGCTCAAGCAGAAGAGCAGCTGTTAATTGGCTCAACCTCTACATCGTCTAGCCAATACGGCTATTTCGTCGCCGTTGGGCAAATTATTAATCAGCATGTGGATGGTGTGCGCACCTCGGTCGTAGAAACCGGTGCCACAGTGGACAACTTGCGCCGCATTTTAAGAAACCAGGTCGACATGGGCCTCGTCACCACGAACGTGGGCTATCACGCCTATGCGGGTGAAGGAGAGTTTGAAAGCCGCCCCGTCGATAACCGCCTGCTTTGGGTCTATTCCCAAGCACCACAAAATGTCGTGATGCGCGAAGACTCTGGCGTGACCAGCATGGCGGAATTGGACGGTGCCCGCCTCAATCCTGGCATCACCGGCTCTGCCACCGAAGCAACGACGATTGCCGTCATGGAGACGCTGGGCCTAACCCCTGAGTATGTGCGTGGCTCTACCACAGACGTGGTTGCCGGTGTAAAAGACAATCGCATGGCGGGGTACGTCAAATCTGGCGTAGGTGAAAAGCTGGATGGTTCCTCCATGGATATTGCAACGTTTACGCCGATCCAAGTGCTGTCGCTTAGCGATGAACAGGCTGAAACGCTGAATGAACAGATGCCTGATATTTCCGTGGTCAATATCCCCGAGGGAGCGGCGGATGGCATGCCCGCCTACACGACCTGGAGCTTTGGCTTAGCGATGCACGCAAGCCCCGAACTTGATGAAGAAACGGCTTACCAAATTGTTAAAGCCGTGATGGAAAATCCCGAACCGCAGGTCAGTGCGCTCGCTAATCTCGCCGATGTTGATATCGCCGAACTCACCCTTAGCAGCGGAACAGTGCCTTTTCACCCTGGTGCCGCACGCTATTTTGAAGAGCAGGGATACGATATTCCTGACCGTCTGATGCCATCAGAATAAGGGAAGGAGCTCGGTTCCATGCGCAATAAATTGCTCATGCTGGTCGCCCTGTTTTTGGGCGGCTTCATCTTCTACACCTCAGCGGCTGGGCCTTTTGAAAGCTTGGTTCATCGCAGTCTGTTTCTTGCGCTGGTGATCGGGCTGGGGTTACTCACCTATCCCTTGGGCGCTGGTAAAACATGGCGCCCAGTAGGGGTGGTGATTGATTGTTTATTAGCCCTGGGGGCAATAACCGCCTGCCTGTTTATTACCTTCAACGCCAATAGCATTCTGACCACGCTACCCTGGGCCACCCCCCAGGATATGGCGCTCACGGCCATTTTAGTGGTGTCTATTTTGGAAGTGGCCCGACGAGCTATTGGATGGGTATTCCCGCTACTAGTCACCATCGGTATCGCCTATGCCCTGCTGGGTGACCGACTGTCAGGCCCGCTCAGCCATCGAGGTTTTGATGCTAGTTTCGTGACAGAGACGCTGTTTCTCGGGGATTTAGGCGTATGGGGAATGCTACTCGGCGTAGCTGCCACTACCATTGCCGCGTTTGTACTCTTTGGCAGTCTCTTGCTCCACACAGGTGGCGGCCAGACCTTTATTGATCTTTCAATGCGCATCGGTGGGCGAAGCCAAGGGGGCGCCGCCAAAATCGCGACCGTGGCTTCCAGCCTATTTGCGATGGTGAGCGGAAGCGCGGTGGCTAACGTAGCCACCACGGGCAACTTCACCATTCCTATGATGAAACGGCTCAAATACCCACCGGCCTTTGCTGGCGGCGTTGAAGCGGTTGCATCTACCGGGGGCCAGATCGCGCCGCCGATTTTAGGCGCTGCAGCGTTTATCATGGCTGAGATACTCGGTGTCAGCTACGTCACCATTGCCTTAGCCGCCGTGTTACCCGCGTTCCTTTTCTATGTAGCGGTCTTTTTTACGCTGCACTTGGTCGCTGTGCGCAAAGCCTTACCGCTGGTCCCAGAGAGCGAGCTTCCCGCTTGGCCAGATGTGCTCCAATTTAAGCGGCTGACCCCGATTGTTGCCGCATTGGGTGGCTTGTTTGGTGGCGTTCTCAATGGCTACTCCATCCAATTCGCAGCTTTCTTGGGCATTACTTTGCTGCTTGTCAGTTATCTCTTCTTTGCTTTATTGGACCGAACGCCGCCCCGCCAAATCTTACGTTCGCTACTGACGGGTCTGGAAGATGCTGGCAAGGGCATGGTCATCATTGGAGTGTTGCTCGCCGGGGCGCAGATTCTGGTGGCCATGCTCAACTTAACGGGGATTGGCGTCACGCTGTCGACGCTAGTGGTCAGTGTCGCTGGCGAGCAGGTGTTTCTAGTCGCGCTAATTGTCGCGGTCATCTGCTTGATTATGGGCATGGGCATTCCGACTACCGCAGCCTATGTGCTGGTCGCCGCCGTACTGGCTCCTGCACTGACCCGCATCGGTATCGAACCCTTGGTCGCCCATCTGTTCGTTTTCTATTTTGCGACGATATCGGTCATCACTCCGCCTGTGTGCATCGCGGTGTTTGTTGCTGCGGGGATCGCTAAGGCGGGCTGGTTACAAGTCGCGGGGCATGCTATCCGCTTGGGAGCCACCACCTACGTTATTCCCTTCTTGATTCTGGCGTACCCCGCGCTTATCGGTTTAGGCGATGCCTGGGACATTACCTTAGCCGCCGCACGTGCCATGGCCTTTGTTTTGGCTTTCGCGGGCATATTGGGGGGCGCTCGCCTTTTCGGCAACCGATGGCTGGATAGTGCGCTGCTGGCAACCACAGGGCTATTGGCGCTGGTGCCGAATATCGCACTTGGGTTAGTCGGCATTGCGGGACTGACGGGGCTCTATCTATGGGCCTGGCAATCCTCTCGGCGTGTTGCACTTCAAGGAGCGGAGCTATGAGTCATCAAAGAGTGAACATGACGAATATTGCGATGATTGGCTGTGGCACTATCGGCATTAGTTGGACCGCCTATTTTCTTTCTCGCGGTTTACATGTCACGGCTTTCGACCCGGATGCCAACGCCCGCGCCCAATTTACCCAGCGTGTGGCTGAGGATATGCGTGCCCTTGGTGCCGAGGCCCGCACGCCAGTGGTCGCGCAAACGCTGGCAGAGGCCTTAGAAGGCGTAGAGCTGGTCGTCGAAAATGCGCCTGAATCCGTCTCGCTCAAGCAACAGCTCTTAGTAGATATTCAACAGGCAGCGCCTTCACAAGCGTTGGTGGTGAGCAGCACCTCCTCTTTAAAGCACTCTGATATCACTAAGGGTGCACCTGCGCCTGAGCGCATTATTATCGCGCACCCCTTCAATCCACCCCACCTAGTCCCTCTGGTCGAACTCTATGGGCCAGAAACTGAGCTTGTGGAGCGATTGGTCGATTTTTATCGGCGTATCGGTAAGCAGCCGGTGATGCTACGTAAAGAGATGATTGGCCATATTGCGAATCGACTCTCTTCGGCATTGTGGCGGGAAGCGCTCTATCTATTACAGGAAGGCGTGGCTAGCGTGGAAGACATCGACCTGGCAGTAACGGCAGGCCCAGGGTTGCGGTGGGCCATTCAAGGGCCATTTCTGACTTATCATCTGGGCGGCGGCCAAGGGGGCATTCGCCACTACTTGGAACACCTCGGCCCTAGCCAGGAGTATCGCTGGGCTAGCTTAGGCCAACCGACCATGAACGATGAGCTGTATGCGCAAGTGATCCATGGGGTTGAATCTGCGACGCAAGGCCAATCACTGCCTGACCTTTTTTCTGAACGAGATCGGCAGTTGACGGCTATTCAGCAAGCGCTGGCAATTAACGTAAAACAGGAGGAGACCTTATGAGCCTCTCACCTTGTTTGCTAATGGTAGCCCCTAATGGGGCTCGGCGCGTCTACCACGACCATCCCGCTATTCCTCTCACCCCTGAGGAACTTGCAAGAGACGCACAAGAGTGCCTGGCAGCGGGCGCCTCCGCCATGCATGTGCATGTACGTGAAGCCGGCGGGCGTCATTTACTGGATGCTGGTGCCTACCGAGATGCCATTAGCGCCATTAAGGAAACCGTAGGAGATCAATTACTTCTTCAAGTCACCAGCGAAGCAGGAGGGCGGTATTCCCCCTCAGAACAACGAGATGTGATGGAGGCATTGCAGCCAGGCTACGTGTCTATCGCGGTGCGTGAATGGTTCGGTGATGCTCATGAGGTTCAAGCCAGTGGCGAGCTGTGCCGTTACCTGGCCAGCTGCGGAACACATATTCAATACATCGTTTATTCGCCTGAAGACCTCACCCACTTCAATCACTTAAGAGAGCAAGGTGATGTGCCTAATGGTCCGGCTTTCTTACTCTTCGTACTTGGGCGCTACGTTGACCCACCCATTGCCGACCCAAGCCGTCTACCCGGCTTTTTACAAGCATTAATGGCTGGTGACCACTGGGCAGTCTGTGCGTTTGGGCCAACCGAAGGTGATTGTTTAGCGCTGGCGGCCCAGCAAGGTGGTCATACCCGAGTCGGCTTTGAAAATAATCTATGGCGATCGGATGGCCAACTCGCCACCAACAATGCCGAGCTAGTCGCCGCGACTAAAGCTCGTATCGAAGCGACTGGACGCCGGGTGATGAATGCCTCCGAGGCACGCCGTTTTCTCGCCCTGACTACCGCTGCTAATACGGGGGTGACCTTATGACGGTCGTGGTAGGTTGTGGCGCGGGCTTCTCTGGTGATCGCACCGATGCGGCTAGGCCGCTGGTCGATGCCCTCATGTCTTATGATGCTCCTCGTGCGCTGATGTTTGAAACACTCGGGGAACGCACGCTGGCGGCTGCCCAGTTACGCCGGATCAAAGACCCGGACAGCGGTGATGAGCCGTTGCTGGAAGAGTTTTTATCGCCGGTTCTGAGTGATTGCCTGGCTAACCACATTACGATTTTGGGTAACTTTGGCGCGGCGAATCCAACTGCCGCATGCCGTCGTATTCAGCAGTTGGCTCAGCGCTTAGGCCACTCTCAAGCGTGCTTGGCCACTATTCATGGCGATGATGTTAGAGACCGGCTGCATGCCCTCGACTGGCAGGCTTGGGAGGGCGAAAAGCGGTCTATTTCCGCACTAGAGCAAGTGGTCGCCGCCAATGTCTATCTGGGTGCCGATGCCTTAATCGAGGCCATGGCCCAAGGGGCTCAAGTCGTGATTACAGGGCGAGTGGCCGACCCCTCACTCGCGCTTGCCCCACTCTGTTATTACCACAGCTGGGCAGGCGATGATTGGGACAAACTAGCCGCCGGGGCCTTAGCAGGCCATTTGATTGAGTGTGGCACGCAAGTGACCGGCGGTTACTTTGCTGATCCGGGAGTTAAAGAGGTCCCTGGCATGGCCTCCCTAGGCTATCCCCTGGTGGAGGTTGAGCGTAACGGGCGGCTGGTAGTGACCAAACCACCGGGTACGGGCGGTTTAGTCACCGAGCAAACGGTCAAAGAGCAACTGCTATATGAAATACATAACCCCGGCGCTTATATCACTCCCGATGTCGTCATTGATCTTGAGCACGTCCGGGTCAGGCAGCTTACTAAAGATCGTGTTGAAGTCACCGGTGTACGCGGCAAGCCAGCGCCTGATCGTTTAAAAACCACTGTGAGTTTTCTAGATGGTTACCAAGGCGAAGCCGAGATTTCCTATGCGGGCCCTAATGCCTTCGCTAGAGCAAACCTGGCCAGAGAAACCCTGCGCCAGCGGCTGGCATTGCGCTGCCCCGCCAATCTGCGTGCACGCTTTGACTTAATTGGCATTTCCAGCGTTTTCGATGGCGACTCACAGCTCACCGCTCAAACTTTGCAGGACGCCGCCAACGATATTCGCCTTCGTCTTGCCGTAGAGCATGCAGACAAAAGCGTGGTTGAGCTGGCAACACAGGAGTTATTGGCGCTCTATTGCTGCGGGCCAGCGGGAGGTGGCGGCGTACGACGCCACCATACACAACGCTTAAAAACAGCCTCGTATTTGGTACCCAGGCAACAAGTGGCCCCCACCGTTACACTGCATGGAGGAGAGGGTAATGAGTGAACTATTGCACCGCTATGCCCATGCCCGGGCCGGCGATAAAGGCGACCGACTCAGCCTAGGGGTATTTGTGTATCAGGAGGATCACTACGCTTGGCTAGTTGAGCAACTTTCAGAGCCAAACGTTGCAGCGCTATTTGAGCATCGGGGTGTGAGTCACGTCACCCGCTATTTATTGCCTCATCTAAAAGGGGTGAACTTAGTGCTTGATGACGCGCTACAAGGTGGCGTCAATGGCGCTCTAAACTTGGATGGGCATGGTAAAACGCTATCGGCCTTATTGTTATCTATGCAGGTGACTCCTCCTACTTAAATACGCCAAGCCGCCCTTTGAACGGCTCCCATCAACGTGGGTGGCTTGGCGTCGTATTCATAGCGCTACGGGTTCATAAAATGCTGCGCTAGCGTCTCACTAATAGGCACGTTAAGAGTGATGCCCTTGCCGGGTAACGGCTGCAGAAACCATCTTTCATACAACGCCAATATGTCTCCCCGCTGATAAATCTCGCGCAGCGCCTGGTTGACCTGCTCCACGAACGCTTGGTCCCCTTGGCGCATCAGTAAGCCCAGCGGCTCTTCAGCGGTAACCGCCTCTTCTGAAAGCGAATAGGCTGAGGGATCTTCCGATTCAGCGATCATCGTGCTGAGCAGGATATCGTCCATGGCAAAGGCGGCAACACGACCTTCCGTGACTAGATCAAAGGCTTCTTGCAGCGTTTCCACCGGCACAACAGAAAGGTTGAGCTGCTGTTCGCGGTTGGCTTGGTTAATTTGTCCTACATTGACGGTTCCCCGGGCCACACTCACGCTCCTCCCGGCGAGGTCCTGCAGAGTGAAAAACTGGTTCTCTTTAAGTGCCACAAAGCGTACAGAGACAAAAAAGTGGCTAAGCGAAAAATCAGCGCTGCGCCTTCGCTCCGCATTATTGGTGCTGGCGTTGCACTCAATATCGATTTCGCCGCTGTTTAACAGCTGAACCCGATTACCGGGGGTGCGGAAAACGTACTCAATATCGAGCTTGGGCAGGTTAAGCTGCTGCTGTAACTGCTCCGCCACCCGCTGGCATAATTCAATGGAGTAGCCACGCACATTGCCTTCGTCATCTTGGTAAGAAAAGGGAGCGGTATCGCCATACCCCACGCGAAGCGTGCCGGTTTCACTCAGCCGCTGTAGCGTATTGATCTCCGCTGCTGCTGCCGTAGAGAGCATCCAAACAGCCATCAACAGCCCCCACCACCGCGCTTGCACTCTTTGCATCTCTTACCTCCTTAGTGGGCATAGGCATCTGGGCGCTCAAAGATAGCGGCCAGCTCTGAGCTTACCGGCAAGCCAATCACTCGGTTTCCAGGTGGTATAGGCTTTAAAAACCACTTATCGTACAGCGCCTGAATAGCGCCGCTGTGATAGTGCTCATACAGCGCTTCGTTAACCATCTCAGCAAACACTGCATCCTCTAATGGCATCATCAAGCCATAGGGCTTTGGCTCACTAATTGTTTCTTCCGAAATATGGAAACGCTGAGGCAAGGCCGCCGCAGATACTAGGCTGGCGAGTAAAATATCGTCCATCACAAACGCCGTGGCTTTTTCGTTGGCGACCATCGCGAACGCTTCGTCATGGCTACGGCTTAACATCACTGCGATATTCAGCTCTTGGGTACGATTGAGCTCATTTAACTGCTCAACGTTAATCGTGCCCGTTGTCGAGACAACGCTGCGGCCAGCCAAGTCCGCTACCGTATTTATGTCGTTTTCAGCGAGGGCTACATAGTGCGTGGCGGTGAGAAAATGAGGATAGGAAAACGCGGCCTGCTGGCGGCGTTCAGAAGTGCTGGTGGTGACGCCACACTCTAGGTCAATCTCACCATTACGCAGCAGAATAAAACGATTCACCGGAGTCACCGGCACAAACTCCACTCTGGGCGGAGGGCCTTCAAGCTGTTCGCTAATGCGCTCTACCACCGCCAAACATAGGTCGATGGCGTACCCAACCGGCTGCCCATCGACTAGGTAAGAGAATGGCACCTCGCTTTCTCGATGACCAATCGTAATGGTCTGCCTCTGCGCAATACGTTCAAGTGTAGGAGAGGTGTCTGCCAAGAGCGTAGTGCTGCTAGCTAACACGCTGAAAAGGGAAGCTACTAAGCATGATGTTATCTTCGCCGTCATGAAGTGCCTCCCATCGTCATCTCAGGGCCAAAAACCGCATAGCGCCCTCTCCCCATCGCCTTGGCGGTGTAAAGCGCCACATCCGCGCTACGTAACAGTGAATGGCTACTGGTGCCGTCTCTGGGTGCCAGCGCAATGCCTACGCTGACACCAATGTGCACTTCATGACCATCAATCGAGAATGGCTCCTGTAGAACTTGAACCAGTCGATGGGCTAATTGGTTAGCCTCGGCTAATGCGTCGTGATTAGCGTGCTGAATAATGGAGAACTCGTCACCTCCCAACCGCGCGACTAAATCACACTCTTCCAGCAGCCCTTTTACTCGTTGGCTCGCCTCCACCAGCAACGCATCGCCCGCCGCATGGCCGAGCGTATCGTTCACTGATTTGAATCGGTCTAAATCAAAAATCATTACATTAAAGGGAGTGCCATCAGGCACTTGCATGACGGCTTCTTGTAGCGCGTCGTTGAACTGCACCCGGTTCGGCAGCTTGGTTAAGGCATCGTGATGCGCTAAATGTTGGTAGCGCAGCGCCTGCTCTTTCACCTCTAAGAGGTGTTCACGCTCTTCGACTTTCTTTCGCAACGCCTCAATCGCTTGCGCCATGCAGCCTATCTCATCGCTGCGCTGCGTATAGGGCGTGGCACGGTCAGTCTTATTCTGGGCAATATCCGAGAGGGAACGTATTA
This sequence comes from Halomonas sp. Cn5-12, assembly GCF_021532545.1. Taxonomy (NCBI): domain Bacteria; kingdom Pseudomonadati; phylum Pseudomonadota; class Gammaproteobacteria; order Oceanospirillales; family Halomonadaceae; genus Halomonas; species Halomonas sp. Cn5-12. The sequence continues at coordinate 7,329 of NZ_JAKGAY010000010.1, read as the reverse complement.
GGCGGGGAACAGGCTTAAACAGCTGATTCATCAGCATACTGACCAACATTGCAGTGGCTAGCAGCACAACGAATAACGACGCCACCACTTTGAGTATCAGGTCACGGTGCACCTGATAAAGCTCACCTTTTAAGCCAATGCTTGAGACCACAACCCCGTGTAAAACACCTTGGGGTGTCGTAATGGGCAGAGCACTCACGAAGTGCTCCTCTTCACCAATATGGGCAAAGCCTACATAAAACTCGTTGGCTAACACGTCATTGCTCAGCTCAAACGTATCCGGGAACATCATCTCCTCAATGGTGCTGTTATAAGCATCTGCCACCGGAGTGAAGGTACCGCTTGCATCAAATGCAAAGAGCCACACGTTATGCCGTGTTTGGGCGCTGGCCAACGCCAGCACATCAATAGGGCTGAACCCGCTGCTGAGCACCGAGTCTTCATCGCCAATGGAGCGTGCAGAGACCAATTGATTCACTTGACCAGTGGAATCGGTACGCACAGCGACGGAGGTATAAATTCGGCGAATGGTGGCACTGACAATCTGTGCATTGACCTGAGCTTCGCGCCCCCACTGGCCGCGGGCACTACGCTCGACCATGGTAAAACCCAGCATCGCGCCCATCAGGTAGGCAAAAACAACGCCCAGCAGCATAAAGATGGCGACTTTGCCCACCACCGTGCGATGCCACGGAAGCTTAACCTTGGAAACAGGCGCGTTGTCAGCACTGACCTCTTGCATGCAGTACGTGTCCTTTAATCTGCATTATGGCCATCCGCACAGATGCTATAAGCGACCAAAATCTTGGAGTAACGGTATCGACCTCTCAGCAATAGCTGTAGGCTCATGATTAATTAACAAACTATCACTAAATGAAACATTCATAAGTACACCATTTAAACGCTACGCCTCTGAATTGAGCGGCTTATTTGGCATGCCTTTTGCTGAAACTTAATGGTTTCACTCTGTAATTCAAAAGGGGCTTGATATGCACCAAACTGACTACCCACTTAGTGAAGTACCCCAAAGTGCACGCAAAGGCTTACTCTCAACCTCTGCCGTGCTTCTTGGTTTTACCTTCTTTACCGCCACCATGTGGGCCGGAGGCTCGCTAGGCCAAGCTTTTCCAATCGGTCAACTACTACTGATCATTCTAATTGGCAACCTGCTATTAGGCGCTTATGCAGCCTCGCTTGCTTATATCGCATGTAAAAGCGGTCTGAACTCTGTATTGATGGGCCGCTTCTGCTTTGGTGAAAAAGGCAGCAAACTGTCTGATTTTATTCTTGGTTTTACTCAAATTGGCTGGTACGCCTGGGGTACCGCAACCATTTCACTAGTGCTGGTACGCACCACTGGAATGCCTGATTGGTTGGAAATCCCCTTAATGGTGCTCTTTGGTTTCGGTTTCTGCATAACTGCCATGATTGGTTATAAAGGCATGGATTGGCTGTCACGTTTTGCCGTTCCCGCCATGATGCTATTTATTTTGATCAGCCTGTTCACCGGATTGGTGGATGTACGAGGGTTTGCAGGGCTTAGCCAGAAAACACCTTCTGAGAGTATGAGCGTAGCGGCAGCGATTACCGTTATTATCGGCACTTTTATTAGCGGCGGCACTCAAGCAACCAACTGGAGCCGCTTTGCCAAGACACCGAAAATTGCGGTGATCGCAACGCTTGCAGCCTTTTTCATTGGCAACGGTCTAATGGTGCTGACCGGTGCGCTGGGCACCATGATTTACCAGCAGGCAGATATCGTCGATGTTCTCATCGCTCAGGGCTTTGTCTCCATCGCCGTGCTGATGCTGTTTCTGAATATTTGGACCACCCAAGACAACACCATTTACAACTTCGCTGTGGCGGGCTGCAACTTACTGCGCACGGAAAAGCGCCGACTGGTCACGGTCGGAGGAGCCGCCATTGGCACCGTGCTAGCCGTGGGCGGCATGTATAACCTGCTCATCCCTTTCCTAGTGTTGCTGGGTACATTTATCCCGCCCATGGGCGGAGTGATCATGGCTGACTTTTGGTTGAAACATAAAGGTCAGTACCCCTCGCTCGCCACCGCTCAGCTTCCTGATTTCAACCGTCGTGGTTTAACTGCCTATGCGACCGGTGCAGCCGCCGCTTACTTCTCTCCTCTTCTACCACCACTGGTAGGCGTTTTGGTTGCTGCGGGAAGTTACGCGCTGCTGCTACGGTTAAAGCATGCAACGCTCAGTGACCACGTCTCTGCTACCGCTAAATAATAAGTGAGTACTCCTATGCAAATTGTTAACGCACGCCTGCGCCAACGCCCGGAGCTTTACCGAATCGAGATAAGCAACGGCCTATTCACAGATATCACGGCACAAGATTCGCCACAAACGGCAACCGCTGAACAACTGGATGCAGGCGGCAAGCTCATCTGCGCGCCGTTTATCGAGCCTCATATCCACTTAGATGCCGCCCTCACGGCGGGTGAACCAAGCTGGAACCAAAGCGGCACGCTGTTTGAAGGGATTGAGCGCTGGGGCGAGCGCAAACCGCTGCTTAACGAGGCCGACATTCGCGAACGCGTGTTAAAAACCTTAAACCTACTCATCGGTAACGGCGTTCAGTTTGTGCGCACCCACGCCGATACCAGCGACCCAAGCTTGGTGGGGCTAAAAACACTCTGCGCCTTGCGTGATGAGCTGAAGGATAAGATCGACATCCAGGTGGTGGCCTTCCCTCAGGATGGCCTGCTCTCTTACCCTGGCGGCGACAAGCTAATGGAGGAGGCGCTGGAGATCGGCGCTGACGTGGTGGGTGGTATTCCCCACTTTGAATACACCCGCGAGCTAGGCGTGGCCTCCATGAAGCGGGTGATTGAGCTGGCGATGAAGTATGACCGCTTGGTGGATGTGCACTGCGATGAGATCGACGATCCCAACTCGCGCTTTCTTGAAGTGCTGGCCTGCGAGGCTCTGTTCAATGAGTTAGGCAGCCGCGTGACCGCCAGTCACACTACCGCGATGCACTCTTACGACAACGCCTACTGCTCTAAACTCTTTCTGTTGCTCAAGCGCTCGGGCATTAACTTTATTTCCTGCCCAACGGAGAGTATTCACCTTCAAGGGCGCTTTGATACCTACCCAAAACGGCGGGGTGTCACCCGCGTGAAAGAGCTTAACGAAGCAGGTATCAACGTCTGCTTTGCAGAAGACTCGATCTTCGACCCCTGGTACTCGTTAGGTAACGGCAAGTTGCTACGCACGCTCGATTTTGGCCTGCATATCTGCCAAATGATGGGCTACCAGGATTTTAGCAGCGCACTTTCGCTGATTACCGATAACAGCGCCCGCACTATGAATATCGAATCGCGCTACGGCATAGAAGTGGGCAAACCGGCCAGCTTCAATCTACTAGAGGGCGAAGATGACTACATCGTGCTGCGCAACCAAGGTGATGTACTACTTTCCGTGCGGCACGGTGAGATCATCATGCAGCGGGAGCCATCACGTATCGTCACGCCGCCATGGATTGGCTAAGCCCACGCTGGCAAGTTAGATTAGCGATTCTACTTGCCTAAGGAGCACACCATGAGCATCGAGACCGTTCGCCAGTTTTTTGCCGAGCACGCGCCAGAGGTGGCCATTGAAGAGTTGGAAACCAGCACCGCGACCGTACAGCTCGCCGCCGAGGCTCACGGTGTCGCCCCTGGGCAGATTGCGAAAACATTGGCGTTTAAAGTAGGCGAGAAACCGCTGCTGATTGTGGCCAGTGGCGATGCACGGATCGATAACCGCAAAATCCGCGATACCTTCGGCGGCAAAGCTAAAATGCTCGATGCTGACACCGTGATGGAACTGACCAGTCATCCGGTGGGCGGAGTATGCCCGTTCGGGCTGGCGACGGATCTCCCAGTCTATTGCGACGAATCCCTACACGCATTCGATGAAGTGCTGCCCGCGGCGGGATCACCGAACAGCGCGGTGCGTTTAAGCCCCAAGCACTTGGCCGAGCTGGCTGGTGCCCACTGGGTGGATGTGTGTAAGTTGCCGGAGAACGTCCGCTAAATAGCTGTTAAGTGCTTTACGTTACATCAAGTAAATAGCCATAAAACGCCGTATTGCGCTGCCAACCCAGCGATTCATACAGCCGCTGGGCGCGCTCATTCTCTACCTGCGTCATCAATATCAAACGCGCGACGCCATGTTCACGGGCAAGCTGGGTGGCGGCTTCCATGAGCGCCCTGCCTGTTCCTTTCTCACGACACTCTGGCAGAACAAAAAGGTCGTTCAGCGTCCAGCGTGAATTCAAACCGACGGTGGAAACACCGGGATAAAGTTGAACAAACCCCGTAAGTGCGCCATCACTGTTTTCACTCACTAAAATACGGGAATCCGCTTGCCCAAAGCGCTGGCGCAGAAAAGCACGCGCTGCTTGGATATCCCTTGGCTGTTGATAAAACTGACGATAGCCATCTAGCAGTTCGGTTAAAGCGTCGAGATCATGAATAGTGGCAGGGCGAACATGGGTCATACGTTACCTTTCTCGTGGTTCACTCAATCATCGTGGCAATGGAGTAAAGCGGCACTCAACGGATACGCGGCGTATTTCCTGACGGCTTTCTTATAGTAGTGTATCGTCTTTTGAACGTTTATTAATCAATCCAACAGCAAGGGGACGACGCGTTCCCACTGGGGTTACCGTGGTCCAATCACTCTCTACTCAAACTGAATCCCGAGCACCGATTTACAAAGCTTGGAGTGTCCATGTCTTCACCGCCAGCGGCGTGCTGCTTGGCACGATGGCGCTGCTGGCGCTGGTTGATAACAACCCGGTGGCCTGCCTGCTTTGGCTGGGGGCGGCGATGATGATCGATGGTATTGATGGCACTCTGGCGCGCAAATATGAGGTGAAGTCCGTACTCCCCCACTTCGATGGTTCCACGCTGGATATGGTGATTGATTACCTCACCTGGGCCTTTATCCCCGCGCTGTTCATTTACTACTTCATTGAATTGCCGCCCTATTTAGGGCTGATCTCGGTCTTTATCATTTTGCTATCGTCGATGTTCTGCTTCTGCAACGTCGATATGAAAAGCCAAGATAATTACTTCGTAGGCTTTCCAGCCGCCTGGAACATTGCCGCCGCCTATTTTTACATTCTTGATTTACCGCCACTGCTGACGCTTGGCGCAATACTCGTCCTGGCGATGCTGACCGTGACGAAAATGAAGTTTCTGCATCCGTTTCGCGTGCGCCTATTTATGCCGCTCAATATCGCTGTGACGCTGCTTTGGTGTGGCTGCGCGACCGCGTTAATCCTTTCAGCCCCTGATCAAGCTACCTGGGCACTATGGGGCTTAGGATTGACCTCTGCTTACTTCGCCGGCATGTGCCTTTGGCGCACGGCCCAGGAGTGGTTCGACGGGCAGGAGGCGCGCTAATGGCCAACGCCTTTATCGCTCCCGACGGCCACCCACGCTGCCAGTGGTGTGGCGGAGCAGCGGAGTTTCTGCCCTATCACGATCACGAGTGGGGCTTTCCCGTTGACGATGACCAGCGGCTGTTTGAAAAGCTCTGCTTGGAGAGTTTTCAATCAGGCTTGAGCTGGCGAACGATTTTGAACAAGCGTGAGAATTTCCGCGCGGCTTTCCACCACTTCGATTTCAATAAAGTCGCCGGTTTTGACGAAGAGGACGTGCAGCGCTTGCTGCAAGATGCGGGCATTATTCGTCACCGCGGTAAGATCGAAGCCACCATCAATAACGCGCGTTGTGCGCAGGAAATGGTGGTTCAAGAAGGCTCGCTAGCGGCGTTTTTCTGGCGCTATGAACCGGATAGCGCTTCTCTGCCTGCCCCACAAACGCAAACCACATCGCCGGAATCTATCGCGTTAGCAAAAGATCTTAAAAAGCGCGGCTGGAAGTTTTTCGGCCCCACCACCGCGTTTGCGTTTATGCAGGCCATGGGGCTGATCAATGATCACTCGTTAAATTGCATTACTCGCGAACGCGTTGAACAGGCGCGCGCAGCGTTTCAGCGGCCTTCTTGAATGAACACCTCGTTGCTCTTACTTCATCGCCAGTGAGGACTCGCGTACCTCGCTGAGCATCTCACGCGCTAGCTCGCCTACCGTGCGCACCGCTTCTTCCATCGCAGGCGTTAAGGTAAACGCGTAGTTCAACCGCAAGCACTGGCGAAACTTACCCGATGCAGAGAACAGCGCCCCCGGCGCCACATGGATGGCGTGTTGCGCTAAGCGCTCGTTAAGGCGCACGCAGTCGACATCCGCCGGTAGCTCTACCCAGAGTAAAAAGCCCCCTTGCGGGTAGCTAATGCCTGACCCTTTCGGAAAGTAGCGCTGCACCCAGCTAATCATGATATCCCGCTGGCGTTGATACTGGCGGGAAACAGCGCGTAGATGACGCTCAAAATGGCCCTTGGCGACAAACTCCGCCACGGCCAATTGCGGCAACGTGGCAGACGCGCCGGTGGAGACGTACTTCATATGCAGCGCCTTTTCCCGGTAGCAGCCAGGGGCCAGCCAGCCCACGCGCAGGCCCGGCCCTAAGGTTTTCGAGAAACCGCTGCACAGCAGCACGCGCCCGTCGGTATCAAAGGATTTTATCGTGAGCGGCCTGGGTTGGGTGTATGCCAAATCCCCATAAATATCATCTTCAATAATGGCCACATCAAAACGTTGGGCAAGCTGATAGAGCGCCCGCTTGCGCGCTTCTGGCATGGTATAGCCTAACGGGTTGTTATAGGTGGGCGTTACCTGAATGGCGCGAATAGGCCACTGCTCCAGCGCCAGCTCTAACGCTTCCAGGCTGATACCGGTTTGCGGGTCGGTGGGAATCTCCAGCGCCTTTAAACCGTTGGCTTTCAGAATCTGCATGGTGCCGTAGAAGCTGGGCGAATCTACCGCCACCACATCGCCGGGCTGGGTGAGCGTGCGAAGCGCAATGGAGAGCGCTTCCTGGCAGCCGGTGGTAATCAGCACATCATCCGGATGCAGCAGGCAGCCAGATGCCACCGCCAAGCGCGCCACCTGTTGGCGCAGTTCAGGGCTACCGCTGAGTTTGTCGTAATTAAAGCCGTGCAGATCGTTACTACGGTGCAGCCCGGCGAGGATTTTCGACAATGGCTTTAACGACGCCACCTCAAGATTGGGCACACCGCGCCCAAGCAGCAGCCGTTTGTCGTCTCGCTGGGTAGCTACCAGCTCTAGCAGCCTGTCGGACTTTCCGTTGCACCGTGAGATACTGACCACCGTCATCGCCGAGCTGAGAAGATCGCCATGAGCCGCTTCATCCCTGTGGATCGCCAGACCGATTACCTGCTGCCGCCTTCG